>JBIKVO010000102.1:0-8800 GCA_044356795.1 Caulobacterales bacterium | reverse complement strand
CCAGATCCGATACACGATGGCGGCGCTGAAAACCCTGGACACCCAGCGCGCGGCCGCGATCGAGGTGCGCCGACCGATCCAGGACGCCTTCAACAAAGAGCTGGATCGGCGCATGGATAAAACGGTTTGGAAAAGCGGCTGCGCCAGTTGGTATCTCACCGCCGACGGCAAGGCGTCGGCGATTTGGCCGGGCTACACCTTCGAATACCGCAGCAAAACCGCACGGATCGATTTGCGCGATTATGATCTCGAGCCCGAGTCCGGTTCAGCCTAATCGTTGCGTCGCCGATTCAATCGGCCCGCCGCGCCAGAATCGCCCCAAAGATTGACGCCTCGTTCACCACTTCGGATGGCCGGCCGTGACTTTCGAAGCGCCTTCACTCGCCTATCGCTTGATCTTCCGGCACCGCGCCCGCTCGACGCATCACAAGATTGCGTTGGCGGCGTTGCTGAATTTGCGCGGTCCGCAGGCAAGGCAATGGCGCGACGCCTTGCTGTGGCAGGGCGACGCATATCTGCGCGGCGCCAAGGCCCCTGACGACGTGTTCCGCGACAGCATGAATCAGGTGCTGCATGTGCGCGACGGGTACTGGGGCGGCGCGCCGGAGGCGGCGCAAAGCTGGTATCAGCGCCTCGTGGAACGATTGCGCGCACAAGCCTGGCCTGACGCCGCCTTCGCCGCCGGCGTGCTGAGCCATTATTGGTCAGACCCGATCCAACCCTTGCACACCGGCCAAACGGAAGCCGAAGGCGCCGTCCATCGCGCCATCGAACAAAGCATCGCAAAAAGCTGGGATGTGATTATCGCGCGCCTGCCGCAGGCGCCGCGCATTGACACGCCCGAGGGGCCCGATTGGTTGAACCGCATGGTGCGCGCGGGCGCAGAATTGGCCAGCCCGCACTATGATTTGATGATTGATCATTATGATCTCGCGGCCGGCGTGAAGGATCCACCCGCTGGCCTCGACGACGCCTTGCGCGATGCGTTGGCGCAATGCATCGGCCATGCGGTTGGCGGGTTTGCCGCCATTCTTGATCGCGCGTTCGCCGAAGCGAATATTGCGCCGCCGAAAGCCGATCTCACGCTGTCGGTTGTGATGTCGATCCTGGGCATCCCGTATCAGGCGGTGTTGAAGGTGCTGGAAGACAGCGAAGAGCGCGACATCATCAAGGCGCAGTTCGCCGAGTTCGAAGCGACGGGAAAGGTCGTCAAAACGCTGTCGCACGATGATCGCATCGTGCGCGCCGCACATGCCCGCGACATCGCCAAGATGGAGTTGGCGGACCTGGATCGTTTGCCGGCGCGCACGCCCGGTCAGGCGCATGGCAAACCCGCCACGGCGCAGCCTGAGACAATTCCATCGCCAATTCCAGCGCCAATTCCAGCGCCAGCGCCCGAGACGGCGCGCACGATCGCAGCGCCGATTGCCGTTGCTGCTGCGCCCAAAATCCCGGAGGCAAAACCCATCACCGCGCCGGATCGCCTGCCCCTTTCGGCGCCGGTCGTGGATGCGCCCGCCATCGGGCCAATGACGGCCGCACGCCTGGAGGCGATCGGCTGCCACACTGTCGGCGATCTTCTCGCGCTCGATCCTGTCACCGCCGCACAAGCCCTGAAGGTGCGCCATATCGGCAGCGACGAGGTTAAACGCTGGCAGGCGGCCGCGCGCCTTTACGCCGCGATCCGCACCCTCAATCAGACGGAAGCCTATCTGTTGGCCGCGATGGGCATCGAAAACACCGACGCCTTGGCCCGTGCGGACGCCGCCCCTCTTGCCGGGCGCATCGCCGCCTTCAGCCAGACCAATTCCGGTCAACGCATCGTGCGTGAACGCGCCCCGCCCAATCTGGCGGATGTGCAGGCCTGGATCGCAGCCAGCAAGCAGGCTGGATAGGGCGATTTCCGACCAGGTGGGAACCTTTTGGTCGGAGATCGCGACAAAACAGAAGCCGAGAGCGACCGATCCGATCGGATCGAAACGCTCTCCAGGTCCGCTCTACCCCGCCTCCGTCCGGCGGGCGAGAGGACGGCGCGGGTCGGGAGCGCGCCCGGCGGCTCCAACGAGCTGTCAGCACGATCCCAGTCGGCGCCGACCGATCGCCTGCGGTCGCGGAGGCGGGGGTTTTCACCTGCTCGCCGGCACGCTAATCCCAGGCCATGCCGATTGACGCCAAAATCTGCGGCCTCACCGATGAGGCGGGGATGGCCGCCGCCCTTGCTGGGCGGGCGCGCTATGTGGGCCTTGTGTTTTTCCCCAAAAGCCCCCGCCACTTGGCGCTGGAGCGTGCGGCCCGCCTTGCCGATCAAGCGCGCGGGGCGGCCGCGATTGTGGCCGTTACAGTCGATGCCGATGACGACGCCCTGGCCGCGATCGCCCGCGCCGTGCGCCCCGATTTCATCCAGTTCCATGGCGCGGAAAGTCCAGGCCGCGTGGCGACCGCCAAGCGCTTTGCGAGGCAAGGCGCGATCAAGGCGCTGGCGATCGCGCGCGCGGACGATTTCGCCCCGGTTGCGGCGTTCGAGGGGGCCGCCGACCTGCTGCTGTTTGACGCCAAGGCCCCGGCCGGGGCGACCCTGCCCGGCGGCAATGGCGCGGCGTTCGATTGGCCGCTTCTGGCCGGCCGGCGCTTTGGCCGCCCCTGGTTCCTGTCCGGCGGCCTGACGGCGGAGACCATCTTGAGCGCCGCCAGCGCGAGCGGTGCGCGCATGATCGATGTGTCCTCTGGCGTGGAGCGCGCGCCCGGCGTAAAGGACCCATCCAAGATCGCGGCTTTCCTCGCCGCCGCCCACGCCGCTTGAGGCGCAGCAAGAGGCCCGCATGGACGCCCGCACCAAGTATGTCGCCCAGCCTGACTTAGCCGAGCCTGTCTCAGCCCAGCCTTTCTCAGCCCTGCCTGACCCACAGGGACGGTTTGGCCGCTATGGCGGGCGCTTTGTGGCGGAAACGCTGATGCCGCCCCTGCTGGCGCTGGAAGAGGCCTATGCAAAGGCGCGGATCGATCCAGCGTTTCATGCCGAACTGGATCACTTCAACACGCATTATGTCGGGCGTCCGTCGCCGCTCTATTTCGCCGAGCGGCTGACCAACCATTTTGGCGGCGCAAAAATCTACTTCAAACGCGACGAGTTGAACCATACCGGCGCGCACAAGATCAATAATTGCATCGGCCAGATTTTGCTGGCCAGACAAATGGGCAAAACGCGCATCATCGCGGAAACGGGCGCGGGCCAACACGGCGTGGCGACCGCCACTGTGGCGGCGCGCTTTGGCCTGCCCTGTGTTGTCTATATGGGGGCGGTGGACGTGGAGCGGCAAAAACCGAATGTGTTTCGGATGAAGCTGCTTGGTGCGGATGTACGGGCCGTGACATCCGGCGGCGCGACGCTGAAAGATGCGATGAATGAAGCAATGCGCGATTGGGTGTCGAATATTCATGACACGTTTTACATCATCGGCACCGCGGCGGGCCCGCATCCGTATCCGATGATGGTTCGCGATTTTCAAAGCATCATCGGGCGCGAAGCGCGTCAGCAAATCCTGGAGCGCGAGGGCCGTTTGCCGGATGCGGTGGTGGCGTGTGTGGGCGGCGGCTCCAACGCCATCGGCCTGTTTCATCCGTTCCTGCATGATGCGACGGTGAAGCTGTATGGCGTCGAAGCGGCGGGCGAGGGTTTGCATGTCTATAATCGCCATGCGGCGGCGCTGAATGGCGGCAGACCGGGCGTATTGCACGGCAATCGCACCTATCTTCTGCAGGACGATCAGGGCCAAATTCTTGAAGGGCATTCGATTTCGGCCGGGCTCGATTATCCCGGCGTGGGGCCAGAACATGCATTCCTGAAAGACAACGGCCGGGCGACCTATCTGTCTTGCACCGATGATGAGGCGCTGGCGGCGTTTCAGTTGTGCGCGCGCATGGAGGGCATCATCCCCGCATTGGAGCCGGCGCATGCGCTGGCGCGCACAGGCGAAATCGCACGCAATCTCGGCAAGGACGGGCTGATCGTGATGAATCTGTGCGGCCGCGGCGACAAAGACATTTTCACGGTTGCGGATGCGTTGGGAACGATGTTGTGAGCGCGCGACTGACCGCTGCTTTTTCCGCGTTGAACGCGCATAACCGCGCCGGCCTGATCACTTATGTGATGGGCGGCGATCCCGACTGGCAAACCTCTTTCGAGATTGTGCAGGCGCTGATCGGCGCCGGCGCTGACATTATCGAACTGGGCTTTCCGTTCTCCGATCCGATGGCCGATGGCCCCGCGATCCAGGCGGCGGGGGAACGCGCGCTGAAAGCTGAAACCTCGCTGATCACCGTGCTGCAATTGGCGGCGGAGATCCGCCGCACCAACGCAACAACACCGATCATTCTGATGGGCTATGTGAACCCCGTGGAGCAGATGGGCGCAGCCGCCTTCGCTGAAGCCGCCGCCGGGGCCGGCATTGACGGGGCGATCCTGGTCGATCTGCCGCCGGAGGAAGACAGCGACGTGCGCACCGCTTTGGCACAGCACGGGCTGGCATTGATCAGGCTGGCCGCCCCCACCACCGATGCGATGCGCCTGCAAGCCGTGCTCGATGGCGCAGCCGGCTTTATTTACCATGTCTCGGTTGCTGGGGTGACGGGCCAGAAGGCCGCCCCGGCGGACGCCGCGCGCGAGGCGGTGATGCGGCTCAAGGCGGCCACGCCTTTGCCGGTTGCAGTCGGGTTCGGGGTGAGGGACGCAGCCTCGGCCGCCGCCCTCGCGCAAACCGCCGATGCGGTGGTGGTGGGCTCGGCCCTGGTGGAGATTATCCGGACCCAAGCCGAAGCCGGCGCGTCTGGCGAACAGATTGCAAAGGCTGTCGCAGACGCGGCCAAGACGCTGCGCGCCGCTGTGGAGACCGCCCGTACAGCAGACTACACTGAAAACGCCACCAGAATCCGCACGGGGCCAGACGCCCCTTGAGCCTTCCCCACATCGACTTAATTTGCCAAGAATGATCGAGGCGTGGACAGCATGAACTGGTTCTCGAATTTGACCCGCCCTGGCCTGAAAAAGGCCGCCGAAAAGCGGGAACAGGCCCCAGACGCCACCCAATGGATCAAATGCCCCGCCACCGGGGACTTGATCTATAGGGCCGATCTGGAAGCCTCCCATTGGGTGACGCCCGCCGGCTTTCATATGCGGGTCGGGCCCGAGCCGCGCTTTAAGGCCTTGTTCGACGACGCCGACTATACCGCCTTGCCATTGCCGTCGGTTGTCCAGGATCCGCTGAAATTCAAGGACGACCAGAAATATGTCGATCGCCTGAAAAAGGCCCGCGCCAAGGTCAACCGCGAGGATTGCATGGCCGCCGCGCATGGGCTGATCGGCGGGCGGCGGGCGGTTGTTCTGGTGCAAGACTTCGACTTTATGGGCGGTTCTTTGGGCATGGCGGCCGGGGAAGGCTTTATCGCGGCGGCTATGGCGGCGGTAGAGCGAAAGGCCGCCTTCATCACGTGCACCGCATCGGGCGGCGCGCGGATGCAGGAGGGCGTATTTTCGCTGATGCAGATGCCGCGCACCACGCTGGCGATCCAATCGGTGAAGGCGGCGCGCCTGCCCTATATCGTGATCCTGACAGACCCCACCAGCGGCGGCGTGACCGCCTCTTACGCCATGCTGGGCGATGTCCATATCGCTGAGCCCGGCGCGATGATCGCCTTTTCCGGGCCGCGGGTGATCGAACAGACAATCCGCCAGAAACTGCCCGAAGGCTTCCAGCGGTCGGAATATCTGCACGACAAGGGCATGGTGGATCTGGTGGTGGATCGCCGCCGCCAGCGTGAAACCTTGGGCAAGCTTTTGACGGTGGCGATGGCGCATGTGGACGCGGCCGCCAAGGCGGGCACGGCGGGCGGCGCAGAAATCCGCCCGCTGCCCCAGCGCGCGCGCGGAGAGGCGGGCGCCCGTCGCCCGCCGCAAAGCCAGGCCGCCGAATAAGCGCAGCCCGTCATGGTGGACCCTGTACATGATCCGGTCGCAGCGCGACTGGCCGAGGTCGGGCTGGAGTTTGGCCACGGCCTAGCGATTGATCTGTCGCGGATCACCGCGGCGTTGGTCGCGCTCGGCAATCCGCACACAGCCCTGCCGCCGGTGATCCATGTCGCGGGCACCAATGGCAAGGGCTCAACCTGTGCGTTCCTGCGCGCGATCCTGGAGGCTGCAGGCCTGCGGGTGCATGTGTTCACCTCGCCGCATCTGATCCACGCGCGCGAGCGGGTGCGCCTTGCGGGCGCGCTGGTCAGCGATGCTGCGTTTCTTGAAGCGATCGAGGCGGTGGCGGCTTGCGGCGTGGCGGTGACATTTTTTGAAACCGTGACGGCGGCGGCGTTTTTATTGTTTGCGCGCACACCGGCGGATTATGTCGTGCTGGAAGTGGGCATGGGCGGCCTTTACGACGCCACCAATGTCATCACCGCCCCGGCCGTCAGCGTCATCACCCCGGTCGATCTCGATCATCAGGCATTTTTGGGCGACACGATCGGCGATATCGCGGTGCAGAAAGCCGGCATTCTCAAGCCAGGCCGCGCTGGCGTCATCGGTCGGCAGGCGGCGGAAGCGAGCGCGGCGATCGACGCGGCAGCCCGCGCGCGCGGCTGTCAGTTGTGGGCGGCGGGGCGCGATTTTGACGCCGTCGCGACGCCCGCCGGCATGGCGCTGCAAACCGACAACGCCTTCATCGAGTTGCCGCCGCCCGGCCTTCTCGGCCCCCACCAGATCGACAATGCCGGCCTTGCGGCCGCTGCGGTCCTGATGCTGGCCGATCCGCGCATCTGCGCCGATGCGTTGGCGCGGGGGATTGCGGCGGCGCGCTGGCCGGGGCGGCTGCAACCGATTGTGCGCGGCCGGCTGGGTGCGCGCGCGGAGGCCGCTGGCGTCAGCCTCTTGGTCGACGGGGCCCACAACCCGCACGGCGCGCGCGCCCTCGCTGCCGCTTTGGCGCCGCTGCATGCCCGCGCGCCCGCCCGCACCGCACTGATCTGCGGCATGTTCGCCAACAAGGACGCTGACAGCATTTTCAGCGCCCTGCGCACCAGCGCTGATCAGGTTTTCACCACGCCGGTGGAGGGCGGCAGGGCTGCGGCCTCACCGCGGGCGCTGGCGGATATCGCCCGCCTCCACGGCATCGATGCAGCGCCGACCGACAGCTTCGCCTGCGCCCTTGACGCGGCTTTTGCAGCGGTCGGGCGAGGCGGGCGGATTGTGGTGTGCGGTTCGCTGCATCTCGCCGGGGCCGCTATCGCCCAGGGCGGCGGGGTGGACTAGCGCGTCTCGCTCTTAGGCTCTGATCGTCTCTTCGATCCATTCCACGATCTTGCGCTTCGGCATCAACCCCGTGCGCGTGCTGGCCACCTTGCCGTTCTTGAACAGCATCAAGGTGGGAATGCCGCGGACATGGAGATTGCTCGGCGTCATCGGATTTTCATCGATATTCACCTTCACGATCGTCACCTTGTCGCCCATCTCGCGGGCAATATCGTCCAGCGCCGGCGCGATCTGCTTGCACGGCCCGCACCACGACGCCCAAAAATCCACCAGCACGGGCTTCTCGGATTTCAGCACGTCAGCTTCAAACGCGTCATCGGTGGTGGCGACGGTCGCCATGGCGATCTCCTTGCGATGGGGCAGGCGTCATCGCCCCGTCGTCAACGATGTATGGTCGCTGGCCCCGCTGTTCAACTCTCAAACCGGTCCAGCAACGCATCAGACAGCACATCCAGGCGTGGCGCCAATGTCCAGATCAGGGCTGCCTTCACCGGCCGCTGCGGCAACACGGCCTGCAACGCCGCCCGATATGACGCCATCTGGCGCAGGATCCGCTCCGGCGCATCGGCGGGATCGTCCGGAGGCGGACGATCGGTCTTGAAGTCCACCACCAGGCACGAATCCTTTGTCACCAACAGGCGATCAACCACGCCGAAAATCCGCCGGCCATCGGAAAGATGGGCCAGGATCGGCGCCTCCGCCCGGCTGCCGGCGCCAAACACCGGCGCAAATTCGTGATGCCGCAACACCGCCATCGCCTCGGCCAGAAGATGCTCGGCGTCGAGATCGGCGCGATCGTGTTGCCGCGCGAGCCACGCAAGCCCTGCCGTTTCGCGCGCCTCCGGCGCCACATCCGGCAATCGCTGCAGCAGCGCGTGGATCATTCGACCACGCGTTAATTGCGCCCGCACCGAGCGCCGTGGCGACAGCACAGGCTCGTCACGCGCCGTCACCGCGCTGACGTCGCCCCGAAAAACCGGCGCGCGCAAAAACCCCGGCAGTTCGATCACCGCTGGCGCCTGCGAAGCCGCCGCCGGCGCACTGTCCACCGCCATCAAAGGCGCCCCCAGACGCAGGCCCTCGCCCATCGGCGTCTCACACGCCTGCGCCACGCTGCGCAGACCCAGTTCAACCGCCCTGTGCCAGCTTTCTTCGGCCGCGCCTTTGCGATTGCCGCTTTCATATCCGCACACGATCAAGCGATCGCGCGCCCGCGTCATCGCCACATACAACAAGCGCTGATGCTCGGCCAACGCCGCAGAACGCGCACGCGCCCGCATCTCTTCGCACAACGCGTCATCGTCTTTCTCGCCAGAGGCCAGCACAAAACGATCATCCTCAAATATCAAGCCGTTGTCGGGCGTCAGTTTCGGCGCTTCAGCGGTTTGCGGCAAGATCACCACCGGCCGCTCCAAGCCCTTCGCGCCGTGCACCGTCATGATCGAAATCGCTTCGCCGGCTTCATCGATTTGGCGTTTGACATCAGCGCCGTCATTTTCAATGCGA
>JBIKVO010000098.1:0-8968 GCA_044356795.1 Caulobacterales bacterium | reverse complement strand
TCATCACATCCTCCCATATGCCGCCGCCTGCCGCCGACCGCGCCGCCCCTTCAGCGACTGGACACCGCGCCAGGAAGTGATGGGTCGTGTATTCGATGATTTTCCCGTAAGAGCAAGGCGGCACGCTCAAAAGGCAAGCCGCCCCGATTATCCCGGATTATCCAGAGATCAGCCCCCGCACGCCAATGACTGACGCCCCCGCCGATGACAATCTCTGGTCCACGCCCGGACGGGTGCGGCTCCACACATTGATCCTGCTGCGTTGGCTGGCGATCGCTGGGCAAACCGCGGCGGTGCTGATTGTGGAGTTTGGCTTTGGCTTCCACACCCCGCTTGGCCCAACTCTGGCGGTGATCGTGTTTTCGGCCTGCGCCAACATCGTGCTGACGGTGGCGCGACCAAGCCAAGGCATGGTGCGGGAGTGGGAAGCCTCGCTGCAGCTGGGCTTTGACGTGCTGCAGCTGACCGCCCTCCTGTGGCTGACGGGTGGTGTGGAAAATCCGTTCCTGCTTTTGTTTATCGCGCCAGTGGCGGTCTCGGCGGCGGTGTTGCGACCATTCACCACCATGATCCTCACGCTCTTGGTTGTGGTGTGCATTCTGTTTCTGTCCGCGACACATTTGCCGCTGCCATGGAAGCCGGGCGAGACGTTCGACTTGCCGGCAACCTATCAATTGGGACTTGCCTCTGCGGTATTGATCGGGCTCGCCTTCACCAGCGTCTATGCGTGGCGCGTGGCGCAAGAAGAAGAGCGCCTGAATGTAGCGCTGGCGGCGGTGCAGACGGTTCTGGCGCGGGAACAGAAATTGTCTGCGCTTGGCGGACTGGCGGCGGCGGCGGCGCATGAATTGGGCACCCCGCTGGCCACAATTCACCTGGTCGCCAAGGAAATGGCTGGCCATGTGCCCAAGAATTCCCCCCTGGCGGAGGATGTGCAGCTGCTGATTTCGCAGTCCGAGCGCTGCCGGGTGATCCTGAAGCAGCTGTCAAGCCGTCGCGATCAAAGCGACATGATGCACGAGCGCATGCCCCTTCAGGGCCTTCTCGACGAAGTGTGCGGCCCGCATCACGGCCTCGGTCGCTCGGTGTCGATCCGGCTTGAAGCCATGCCGGACGGCGGACGGCCGCCGGATTTGCGCCGATCGCCAGAGATTATCCATGGGCTGGGCAATCTGGTTGAAAACGCTGTCGGCTTTGCGGTGCAGGAGGTCGAGGTGATCGCCCGCTGGTCGCAGGTGGAACTGGAAATCAGCATCCGCGACGATGGGCCAGGGTTTCCCGCCCATCTCCTGGCGCGTCTGGGCGAGCCGTACATTTCCGAGCGCGGCGCCGAAAGCCGCGGCGGCGGCATGGGGCTTGGGTTTTTCATCGCCAAGACGCTGCTGGAGAAAACCAACGCGCGGTTGATTGTGCATAACCGGGCGGCGCCGAAATCGGGCGCGGTGGTGCGAGCGGTGTGGCCGCGCGCCGCGGTTGAGGCCCCGTCGCCGCGTCATGAACAGGGTCAGGCGCTGTCCCCTTGACCCGCCTTCACAGGGATGTGTCTTGGGATGAGCGCTGCTTGATAGCTTTATTTGATCAATGATCAATGGGATTGTGCGTGCATGATCGTGTCAGTACAGTGTGATTACGGACAGTGTGATTCAGTCATGCGCAGCGCCCCGCGCGCGATCGCACAACAGGCCGCACCAGAGGCCGCAACAGAGGCCGCAACAGGCCCAGGAGCATGAGGACGTCGCCGCATGGAAGTCGCGCTTGATCTCCCCGCTGATGCGTCTTTGCTCGTTCTCGATGATGACGTCCCTTTTCGCACACGCATGGCGCGCGCGCTCGCAGGGCGCGGATTTGATGTGACATCGGTGGGTTCGGTCGCGGAAGCGATCGACGCCGTGCGCGGTAAGCCGCCGGCTTATGCGGTGCTGGATTTGCGTCTGGAAGACGGCACCGGCCTATCGGTGGTGGAGGAATTGCACCGCCGCCGGCCAGATTGCAAAGTCGTGATGCTGACAGGGTACGGCAACATCGCCACCGCTGTCGCCGCTGTGAAGGCCGGCGCGATCGACTATCTGTCCAAACCCGCTGACATAGAAGATGTGATCAAGGCGCTATTGGCGCTGCCGAACGACCTGCCAAGTCCCCCCGACAATCCGATGAGCGCGGACCGCGTGCGATGGGAGCATATCCAACGGGTGTATGAATTGTGCGGTCACAATGTGTCTGAAACCGCGAGGCGGCTGAACATGCATCGCCGCACATTGCAGCGCATCTTGGCGAAACGCGCCCCCCGTTAGGCATTGTGATGGAGGGCGCGCTGTCCAGGCAGCGAGCCTGAGGGGGTGGCAGCCTCCCCCTCAATCCCGGCAAGTCATTACCGTGTAGGACCTGCTTTTGGTGCGCCGCCGGCGGCTGTCTGCTCGGCCTGGTACAAGGCCACCGCTTCGCGAGCAATGTAGGCGCGGATCTGTTCGAGCTGCGCCGGCGTCATCCAATCCTTGAAGCCCGGCATGCCGCGGCTGGACAATTGCCCGTCAAGCGCTATGGCGCGGAACTGGGCGGCGTCTGCCAACAGGGCAGAGCGGCGCAAATCCGGGATCACGCCGCCGCCCACCACACTGACGCCATGGCACACCGCGCAGAACTGGCCGTACTCAAACTCGCCCTGCGCCACTGCCCGCGCACTGGCGCGGATCACCGGCGGTTGCGGCGTTTTGGCGGCCTCGAACTCAATCTTTGGGGCCTCCGCTTTGCCGCCCAGCTTGAACACATAAAGCCGCCCATTGAGTGGGTTGCCCTCCTTTGGCGCTGCAAAACCGCCGGCGAGGAAAAACACGCTGCCATAGCCCGCGTTCACCGCCACATATTGCTCGCCGTCGACCTCATAGGTGATTGGTCCAGCCAGCGTTGCAGCTTTGGTGTCGAACTCCCACAATTGCGCGCCGGACTTTGCGTCATATGCACGGAACTTGCCGTCGACCGTACCTTGAAACACCAGCCCGCCCGCGGTCGACAGCGTACCGCCGTTCCATGGGCCATTCAGCTTGACCTTCCAGGCCTCCTTCTGCGCCACCGGATCCCACGCCAACAACGCACCCGTCAGCATATTCTTCAAGGCATCGCGCGGCGGCCCCATGGGCGGCAATGGGAAGTGGCTCGTGCCGGTGTTCCATCGACCCTGGCGATAGGGGATTTGCGGCGCGCTGGTCCAATCCTGCAAAAACTCTTGGATCGGAATATAAACCAAGCCGGTTTGCGGATTGAAAGACCAAGGGTGCCAATTGTGCGCGCCATAGCTTGATGGATGCACGATCGCGAGGCCGTTCTCATACCGGGCGCTGGGATTTTCGATCGGGCGGCCATTGGCGTCCACTTCGCCGGTCGACCAGCTGATCGGCAGCATTGGGCTTTTTGCACGGGTGGCGGCTTCCGGCTCCATCGCCACGATCGGCTTGGCGGAAATCAGCGTCCCGTTGGTGCGATCAATCACATAGAAGAAGCCGTTCTTCGGCGCCTGCATCGCCACCTGCCGATCCTGACCGTCGATCTTCAGCGTCGCCAGCATGATGGGTTGAGTGGCCGTGAAGTCCCAGGTGTCGCCCGGGGTGGTTTGGTAGTGCCATTTGTAGGCGCCGGTTTTGGCGTCGAGCGCGACGATCGACGACACGAACAGATTGTCATTGCTGACGCTGCCGGGTTTTGGGCTGCGGACCTGCCGGTTCCAGGGCGAGCCATTCCCGACGCCGATGATCAGCTGATCAAACGCCTGATCATAAACGATCGCATCCCAAACGGTGCCGCCGCCGCCGGACTTGCGCCACGCCCCGCCCGTTGCATCCCAGCTGGCAAGCTGCTTGTCGCGCACACTATCGGAAGCGGCATTGTCTGGCCCCTCAGCACGCGGGGTGGTGTAGAAACGCCATTTCATTGCGCCGGTTTTGGCGTCGTAGGCAGACACATATCCGCGCACGCCATATTCAGCGCCGCCATTACCAATATAGACAAGGCCGTTCGCGACGCGCGGGGCGCCCGTGATGGTGTAGGGCTGCTTCTGATCGACGGTGACCTGTTCCCATTGCTTGGCGCCGGTTTCAGCGTCCAGCGCAATCAATCGACCGTCAATGACCCCGACATAAACCAATCCCTGATACACAGCGACGCCGCGATTGGTGACATCGCAGCACGCACTGGCGCCGACCGCCTTATCCACCTTTGGATCAAACACCCATTTCTGGACGCCGGTCTTGGCGTCGAACGCGTAAACCACGCTCCAAGACGACGTGGTGTACATCACGCCATCCACGACGATCGGTGTCGCCGACTGGCCGCGATTGGTTTGCAGCTCAACCGACCAGGCAAGACCCAGATCGTTCACCGTGCTGGCGTTGATTTTGGTCAGCGGGGCGTGGCGTTGTTCGTCGTACGTGCGGCCGTGGGAGAGCCAATTGCCCGCTTCGCCAGCCGCAATACGCTGGGCATCCACGGTAGCTGCACCCTTCGGCCCGGGCGGCTGGCAGCCAGCGACCAAAACCAAAGCCGCCGCCACCGCGGCTGCATCGAAAAACCTGACCATTGCACACGCCTCCCAGACGCGGGCCGCTCTGACGGCAGCACCGAAGCAAAGCGAAGTGTGTCGCGGCTGAGCGGCAACGGCAAGCCGGACGTACGGGCAGGACGCTGCAAAACAGCTACCGGCCGTGAACAGGGTTCACGGCCGGCGGTGCGCAATGATGGCTCATGCTGTCACTTCTGCCCGCAAGCAAGACCAGAGTGCGCCGGTCTATAGCAGCGAGCTTGGGCGTTTCCTCCCCGAAACGCGGATCGATCCCTGTCGCTCTGATATGCGACAGTTCGTCGACACAATCACCTTGAGGACAAGTTCAGCGTCGCGTCAAGTCTGCTGTTCATGGGCGGCTGCCAGTCTCTCCTGAAACGCGAGAAACCCGTAATGCACATCGGCAAAGGCATGTGTTTCAGCCAGGATTGAGGCGCCCGTCGCCCCGGCCCCCCGCGCCGCCTGGGCCGCCCAGACCGCCGCATCCGCCGGACCGCGATAGCGCAGCACGCCCCCCTCCGCGCTAAAGCCATAGCGCGCCATCAGGGCCGCCGCCTGCCCCTCCGATAAGCCGTCAAGCTGAATCACCCTGCCCGCGCCCGCCCGGGCCTGCGCTGCGAAAATGGCCAGCAGATCGGCCAGCGCGGCAAGCGCCTCGCCATCCCAGGCGGCTGCGATGCTGGCCGCCAACTGCGCCTGACTGCGCAGGATCACCCCGTCGGACAGCGTGCGCAGATGGTTGGCCTTCAAAGTGGCGCCTGTGGTGGTGATGTCGACGATGATGTCGGCCGCGCCAGCCGCGGGGGCGCCCTCGGTGGCGCCAAGACTTTCCACGATGCGGTAATCGTCAAAACCATGGCTGGCAAAAAACTGCCGTGTCAGGGCGATGAATTTCGTGGCCACGCGGAGTCGCCGTCCGGTGCGCGCCCGCAAGCTGGCCGCCGCGCGTTCCAAATCGGCCATCGTCGTCACATCAAGCCAACCGGCCGGCACAGCCACGACGACATCGGCGCGGCCAAAACCGAGCGCCTCCAACAGGGCGACACGCTGAAAACCTTCACCCATTTCGCGCAACAGATCTTCGCCGGTCACGCCCAGATGCACATCCCCATCGCGCAGCGCGCGCGCGATCTCGCTTGCCGACAACAAGCGCACATCAATCATGGGCGCGGCGGGCAATCGCGCGCTGTATCCGCGCGCGCCGTCACGCACGATTGCCAATCCAGATGCCGCAAATCGATCAACAGTTTGTTCCTGCAGGCGTCCTTTCGACGGCAACGCCAAAATCAAACGGCTCATCGCTGGCCTCCTGCATCAGCCAGCCGTTGCGGACGCAGCGCAAATCCTGCCGCCGTTAATGCACAATGCGGCGCCTTGGCGGTGGCGGCCAGATCAGCCAACAGGCCGTCATACCGTCCCCCGCCGCCCAGGCTCGCCCGTTCGCCAAGCGCGGGGATTTCAAGATCAAAAACAAACCCGTCATAGTATGCCAGACCACGGCCGAACGCGGCGCTGAATTGGGTTTGCGCTGGATGGTTTTGCGTCATCGCCGCAAGGCGGGCGCGCACCTGGGCGATGGCGGCTTGCGCAGGCTGTGGATCAATTGCGCCAGCAAGCGTCTGCTCGATCCGGGCCAAAGCGGCGTCTGGTTCGGCATCGATGTCGAGTGCGGCGCGCAAGGCACGGCTTGCCGCAGCGCCGGGGCGCTCGCCGCGCGCGGCTTGCGCTTTTTCCAGCAACTGAACCGCGATGTCCGACAAGCCCCGCGCACCGATCAGCAGCACGCCGTTTTCGGCAAGATGGGCTGCCACGCGCGCTTCGGCTTCTAAAGCCGACAAACCCTCCAACGACGCAGCGAACCCATCGCCTGCGGGATCGTCGTCACGGCCGGCTTCATCCAACACCAAAGCCAGTCCGCCGCTGCGACGAAAACCGCGCGCCAATCGCGCAATCCAAGCCGGCGACCAGCCAAAGGCATGCGCCAACGCCAACACCAGGCCAACATCGCCAAGCCGAAGCTTCGGTTCAACGCCGTGGGCGCGCACGCCAGCCAGGGCCGCATCCAGGACCTGTGCGTCGATCGCGGCGGCGTCGTCGCAAAACCCGCACCATTCCGCGCCGATCTGCACAAATTCGGTTTCTTTCGCGCTGGCTGCAGCCTGCTGGCGAAACACCAGCCCCTCATAGGCCAAAACACCCGGCGTCAATCCGGCGCTGAGAGCGAGGCGACATGCGGGCACCGTCATGTCTGGACGCAGGCACAATTCCTCGCCATCATCCGAGACGATCATGAAAGCCCGGCGGCGAATATCTTCACCGATCAATTCCAGATAAAGGCCTGCCGGCTGCAACACCGATGGCGTCACCCAGCGCGCGCCGATTGCGTCGAGATTGGTGCGAAGGCCATGTGCACTCATGGCGCGCGCAACGCGGCAAGACGCGCAAATTGGCCGCCAAGAACACCGTCCACGGCGCTGGCGATTCCTGCCCAACCCGATGCGCTTCGCCCGGTTGCCGCATAGTTCGCAACGATATGGGCGCCGCCGCCTTCTCGCGGTTTGAATGTCACCGTCAACGCGCCTTGAACGCCCATCGCCTGAAGCGGGCCAAGCCCGCCGATCAAGCGCACGGCCTCGCCAGGCGCGGCATACACCACGCGCATATGCTCGACAAAGCCGCCTTGTGGAAGCGTTTCGCACCAACAACCGCCTGGACGCATCGTCAGCGACAGATTGCGCGCATCGCCCGAATAGGTGTGATCTGCACTCCACCAGCGAGACAAGCGTGTGAACGCGCGATAGGCCTGCTGCGGCGTCATCGTGGTGATCATGTCGTGATGCACATTGAACCCCGCTGCATCAACGGACTTCACCTCCGCATGCGCCAAGTGGGGCGCCAGCAGCAGCGCAGAAATCATCAGCACTCGGATCATGTCGCCACTCCCGAGAGCATTCCCATGACGCCAACCACAAGATCGCCCCGTGCGATCGTGCGCTGTACATCGCCGCGCGCGGCCTGATAGGCAGCGCGATCGTGGCCCGCTTTGGCGCCGAGCGCCGCCCCGGCACGCAGGTCTTTGATCGACACCTCGCCCTTCGCCTTTTCATCACTGCCCATGATCACCGCCACCGGGCTTTGGCGTTTATCGGCGTATTTGAACTGTGCTTTCGGGCCGGACGCGCCGAGATACACTTCCGCAGCGATATTCGCCGCGCGCAGTTCCGCCGCCATTTGAAAATATTCGCTCATCAGAGATTGATCGAAGGCAAGGATCACCACCGGGCCTTGGGCCTGATTTTTCTCGGCCAAAGACAACACAGCCGCGAAGCGCGAGACGCCGATGGAAAAACCCGTGGCCGGAACGCGCTCGCCGCGGAACCGCGCGACAAGATCGTCATAGCGCCCACCACCACCAACCGACCCAAACCGCACAGGCTTGCCGTCTTCGTCTTTGGTTTCGATCAAAAGCTCCGCCTCGAATACCGCGCCCGTATAGTATTCCAGGCCGCGGACGATCGAGGGATCAATGCGCGCTTGCGTGTCGCCGACGCCGAGCGCCGCCAGAACCGCCGCAACATTTTTCATTTCTGCAAGCCCGGCGGTGAATTCTTCATTCTGCGCCAACTCAGAGAGCGCGTCGATCGTTTCTGCGCGCGTCGCGCGGCCAGCCTGTACAAAAGCGATCACGCGATTGATTGCGGCATCCGAAAGCCCAGCGCCTTTTGTAAAATCGCCACTTTCATCTTTGCGGCCTGCGCTCAACAATAGTCGCACGCCCTCTTCTCCCAAGCGATCAAGCTTGTCGATCGCGCGCAGAACAGAAAGACGCTGCGATGGATCCGCCGAAACAGACCCCAGAACGCCATTCAAAAGACGTCGCGAATTCACGTTCAAGCGGTACTGGCCCCGCGCAACGCCCACCGCTTCCAGCGCGGCGCACGCCATCGCAATCATTTCGGCATCCGCTGCGGGTGAAGCCGATCCCACCGTGTCGGCATCGCACTGCCAGAATTCCCGAAACCGTCCCGGCCCCGGCTTTTCGTTGCGCCAAACCGGCCCCGCTGCGCAGCGCCGATACGGCTTGGGCAGCGCGTCGACATTCTCCGCCACAAACCGCGCGAGCGGCGCCGTGAGATCATACCGCAGCGCCATCCACTGCTCGTCATCGTCTTGAAGCGCGAACACGCCTTCGTTCGGACGATCCTGATCTGGCAGAAATTTACCAAGACTGTCGGCATACTCGAACGCGCTGGTTTCCAGGCGCTCGAACCCCCAGGATTGATAGACCTCAAGAACGGTTTCCACGATGGCGCGTTCCCGCGCGAGGATCGGGCCGCGGCGATCAGCGAAACCGCGGGGGCGGCGCGCCTTTGGACGAAAATCTTCAGTACTCATTGCAGTGGCTCTATCCTCGCCGGC
>JBIKVO010000097.1:0-9037 GCA_044356795.1 Caulobacterales bacterium | reverse complement strand
TAAGATGGCCCCGGACTTTGCATCGTACTCGAAGGGTAGAATTGCGAGCTCAATGACTTCATCAGTCTCGATATCGAGCCCGGTCGTTTCCACATCAACCAAGGCGGCGCGGCGAACTTCGGGATCTGCAACCGTTGGCAATGGCCAATCACAAACGGCCGGTATCCGCTTTAAGATGCGGTAGTTGGGTGAGGAGCGAAGGACGCGTTCAGCTTCATCATGGGTCATTCGCAAAACTCATCCATGGGGTCGATTAAGAATGCACCACGGGGAAGTAGGCCGTTCCCCAGTCTGCATCATTAGTGTTGATCATCACTTGGAGAAACCGTGGCAATCGTGCGCCCAAAATTGCGGCTCCATCACGGACTTGTCTCCAATTAATTGTGCTCGAAGAGGCGCCGCCGCCATGAACCAGTTGATTGCTCAACATGTGCAGGCGGTCGAAGAGAATGGAGAAGACCGTAACCGTTTGCTTTGAGACCAACGCTGTGTTCGCTGCGCGACGACTTTTGATAAGGCGCTCTTCCCAGTCGGCATGGCCGGACCGCCTGTTTTGATGAGCCCAAAAGGAAGCGAAAACGAACTGATTCATCAAAAGCAGGCGGATTTTCTGCGGGAAGCGCGTCCAAATGAGGTCGTGGTTCTGTCGCTCTGTGTCATGCTTGGCGAGCTTTGAAAAGAATGGCGCGAATGGATCACGCTCCGATATCGGTGCGTCGATATCAGTCTTGTGCGCATAGGCGGCGTTGAAAGCGATCCACAAGAGAATGAAACAGACGTCTGGATCGTCGACCTCCTCTTTGGACCTCTTGAGCCAACTCAGGGCGCGGTGAAAACGACGTGCGAGATCGGCGGGCAGAGTGTCGCGAACCGCCTTAAATCGGATCGCTATTGTTGACGCCGAAGCCGAGGCCTCTTCCGCACTCATGCTTGGTCTCCAAGAATGCCGATTCTCAAGAGCGCGCCGACGATAGGCATGTGCACATACAGGTTCCCACCACTGCGGCCGGAGGCCATGGCGACCGCTTCTGCATAGAGGCTGAGCTGCGGACCATATAAGAGGGCCCGCGCGTCCCATGTGTCGCGCGAGCCCGGAAAGCTCTTGTGGTCGATGATCGCGTAGCCATGATTATGCTCGATCAGAAGGTCGATCCGACCCGAGACGAGCTGGTCGCCGAGACGTGCGTGGACGGGAACTTCACGACGCCGGTGCGCAGACGGCCAGCGCGCCTCCAAAAAATGATTGAGTCTGTCGCACGCAGCGAGCACATCGGCGGCTGCGACTTGGTGCACGCCCCATCGGGCGAGAATGGCCTCAGCCCGCGCCCGCCGGTCCACTGCCGGCTCGCTCGCCCGATCGGCGGCAAAGATCGCATGCACGGCTTCTCCAAGGCGCGTCATGTCAGGCGCCCCTTCGATGGCAAGCCGAGGACCCAATGTGATCCTTTCGATGACGGCGTAGGCGCCGCCCTCTTTCTCTGCACTCGGACGACGGCGAAGTGGCGCGCGCTCGATGATCGTCCTAGCGGTGCGGACGAAGGTCTGTTGGGTGGGATCGAGGGGCTTTGGAACGTCGACCGCGACGGGGATCAGACGCACGGGGTAGGCGGCGTCGCCCGCCATCAATGGGTCGCCTTGGTTCTCCGGGAGCCGGATGTGACCGGGCCCGCCGTGATCTAGCACAGCGAGCGCATTCAGGGCGCCATTCGCGGGCGGAGCAAACACAAGATAGTCGCGCGCCCGCGTCATCCCGACATAAAGGAGCCGCGTGTCTTCCTCACGGGCGCGCCTGGCCGCCTCCTGACCGATCTCCGAGGCGAGCGCCGAGTCCGCAAGCGCTACGTTCGCGCTCATTCCGCCGTAGGGCCATGGCCAGTACCGAATCCATCTGTTTGCGAGAGGATTGCGCCAATCGAGTGCGGACGAGGCTTCGGCGATGGGCTCCCGGAAGAGGCGAGGCCGCGGCGCCACGGACAGTCCCGTGAGCACCACAAGCGGCCATTCAAGTCCTTTGGCGGCGTGGTAAGTCATCACCGCAACTGCGTCGCTCTGCAGGCTTTTCGGACGGCTTGGCTTTTCAGCGTTGAGCGCAAGAATAAGGCCTGATGGCGTCGCCGCCGAGCCAGCGCCTGCGCAGCTCGCCTCATAAGACCGCGCAAATCCGCGCAGCGCTTCGAGGTCATCGAAACGCGTCTCGGCCTCGCCCCAGAATTCGAACCGCGCGGTGACTGCAGGCAGGATCAGGATTGCCTCGAGGAGTTCTGCGGGCGTCAGGTTTGGGGAGATAGCGCGAAGCGCGGCTAGATCTTCCGCGATGGGGACGGCGGATCGCAATGCTGCATCCTGATCCTGCGCGCTCATGGCCTGCAGCCAGAGGTCAGACGTCGGATCGTCGCCGAAGAACCTGACGAGTTCAGCAAGCGCCAATCGGTCGCCGGGGTCGGCGACCCAGCGCAGAGCGGCGAGCGTCATTTCGACGTGCGGTGTATCGGCGAGACGTTCGCGCTCGACGGCGACTTTCAGCCCGAGCGCGCTTAGAGCTGCGGCGATCTCGCGGGCGGCGTCGTTGCTGCGGCAGAGTATGGCGACGTCCCCGGCGCGCAGCGTGCGATGTGTTGTGGCGCCTTTGTCGTAGACGGTCCAGTCCGCACCGCTCTCGATGGCGTCGCGCACGCCAGAGGCGAGCGCGGCGTTTTGCAACTCCTGTCTGCCCTCGAGGCGCCAAACCGCGAATGCTGGATGGTGGAAGGCCGCGTCCGGACGATCCGCGCCGCTGAACGCATGCTCGGACGCGGGCAGGCCCATCGCGTCGAAGGCCTTCGCGAAGGCGTCATTCACGAAGCCGACGATCGGCGCACGGCTGCGATAGGATATCGAAAGAATGTCGGCCGGTTCGTCGTTCAAGGCTCGTACGCCATCGAAGGCGGCGAGGGTGAGTGCGCTGTCGGCGTTCCGGAAACCATAGATCGCTTGCTTGGGGTCGCCTACCCATGTGCTCTCATCTACGAGCCCGGCGAGCGCGGTAAAGATCGCGATCTGCAGCGGGCTTGAGTCCTGGAATTCGTCGACAAAGACGCGCTCGATGCGCTCGCCGAGCCGAGCCGCGATAGAAGGCGTGCGCAATGCCTCGAGCGCGAGCGTTTCCTGGTCGATGAAGTCCATCTGCCCGCGCTGCGCTTTGTCGCGCTGATAGGCCGACATCGCGTCGGCCGCGCACGCGAACTGTCCGCGGATGAACGCCTCGCACTGCTCCCGCAGTCTCGGATGCTCGCCATGGCGGGCAGCGGCGGCGCAGACGGCCTCGACCGCATCGGCGAAGGCCTTGCCGTCTTTGGTCTTGGCGGCTTTGGCCTTCGCAAGGCGCGCCCAGTCCGGCCAGGTGAGCGGTCGGTTATCGCGGTGCGAGCGCAGGGCGGCCTTGAGCGCGGCCAGTCCAGGGCTTGCGGTTGCGCTCGGTTCTGCTGGCGCGACGGCGCACGCAGCGCGCACGGCGTCGAAAAGCGCCCGATCGAGGTCATCGGCGCTCGCGGTGGAAGCCGGAAGCAAGGCGAGGAACGTCGAGACGGAGCGGTCAGCCGATTGTGCGAGCCCGTCAGCATCGATTCCGTTGGCGCGGGCAATCTCGATCAGGCGCCGCACGGTGATCCGCCAATCGGAGTGGCGGGCAGTGCGCGCCGGTGCGGGTTCGGAGGCGCCCATGGCGTCAGCGAGTGCGTTGAGTTCCGGCGCATGGCGTGCGATTGCGGCGTCCGCGGCGATCGCGAACCGGCGTGCGGCGAGCTCGTCGGGGATGACGTCCGCACGGGGCGAGCGACCGAGGTCGAGCGCGTGTTCACCCACGATCTGACCGCAGATCGCATTGACCGTTCCGAACCGGGCGCCGAGCAGACGCGCGGCCTCCTGCGCGCGCCCCTGGTCGAACAATTTCGCACGGGCGCGTTCGATCAGTTCATCGGCCGCCTTCACAGTGAATGTCGTGGCCAAGATGGCCTCGGGATCGCGACGTTCAATTTCTCGAGCGATTTCGGCAACGATGCGCGTCGTCTTGCCTGCGCCGGCAGAGGCTACGATGGTTTTGATGCGAGGGGGGGGCATTAGGAGCGCACCTCTGCTGGGATGCGGCATAGCGCGATGAATTCGCAATACCTGCAGGGCGTTTCGGAAGGGGCGAGCGCAAGCTCAGCCGGCAGACGGTCGCGCGATTCGGGAAGTCCCGTTGCGATCGCTTCGCCATTCGCCGCGGTGTCACGCCAGATGCGCCACGCGCGGACTAGATCTCGCCAAGTTTCGCCCAGCGAGCGGTTAACGTCCACGTCGTCGTCCGCCACGACAGCGCCGGCCGGGCCGAAAAGGCGGCGCTGGCGCAAAAGATAGTAGGCGCCCGGCGCGACGCCTGCTTGGTCGGGATCCACAATCGCCCCATATGCCGCAAGCTGGATCGCCCGTCCTTCCGCAAGTTCCTCACGGCGCTTCTTTACAGACGATGTCCACTTGAGGTCGATCACGGCGAGGCCTTGGTCGGGATGCCGCACGACCATGTCCAGACGCCCGAAGACCGTTAGCTCATCGCCGAAGCGCCGCTCACGATCGAGTTCGACGCCGACGATCTCGAGGTTTCTGGCGCGCAGCATCTGCGCGAGCGTTTTGAGCGAAGCTGGAACGCTCGCACGCGCCGCCGCGAGCTCGCCGGCAAATTCGGGCTGCTGTAGCGGGGCCGCGATCTGGCGCAGAAGACCGTCGAAGACAGCGTTCGCCTCATGTTCGGTTGCTTCGGGATCCGGCGCCGCCCCGGGCCGGAAGACGACCTTCGCGATTGCGTGCGCCAGCGTTCCCACGAGTTGCTGCGCGCGCGGGATTTCCGCGAAGCGTCCGGGGCGCAGGCCCAAAACGTCACGAACGATCCATCGCAACTGGCAGTCGGCGAGGTGTTCGAAGCTCGTCGCGCTTTCGCGGCGTGCGGCGAGGCGCGCAATCGCTGTGGACGGCAAGCGCCAGACCGCGCGTGGTTCGGGAAGCGCGCGCGGCGCGGCCGGCGCTCGCGCGAGGCGTCGCCCGCCGAAGTCGTGGCGCGCCGCCCGCCAGAGCTGCTCGGCCGAAAGTCTCAGTGCGGCGTCGGCCTTAGACCCCTGCGGCGGCATAAGGGGCGCAAGCTGGTGGGCAAGGGGATGGGTCACGGTTTCGTCGGCGCCTGCGCGGGCCGGCCGCACGAGAAGCACACGTTCCCGCGCTTGGCGCAGCGCGTTCGCTTGGCTCCAGGCGATCCTCTCAGACGCCCTCGCGGTGGGCTCGAGATGGCAATCGGCTTCGACGAGGCGTGCGATTTCGGATCGGTCCCAAGGGATCGTCGGCGTTCGCTCGCCCGGCCCCCTGAAGTCCCACCAGACGAGACGGTCCACGCCGTTCCAGATCGCGGCGGGATGCGTCACGCCGCGAAGGCCGCCGGCGGTTGGAATATGGAGCGGGTTTGCTGCGCCTTCGGCCAGGACCTGCTCGATCATGCGCTCGATCATGAGCGCGGAAAGACGATCCTGTCCGAGAACCTCGATCGCTTCAGCGAGCGCGCGCGCGCTCGCACTGACGCTTAGCATCAAGGGATCGCCTTGCCCGGCGTCAGTCTGGATCGCCCACGCGGCGACGCGGGCTGCGATCTCGCGCGCAGTGGTCGCTGGCATCCCGGCGCCGCGATCGTGCTCTCCTGCGCGCATCCAGTTGCGCCAGCGAATCAGGCGTTCTGTGACTCTCTCGTCGGCCTTCGGGTGGTCGGCAAACCGTTCGGCCAACTTGGTCTCGATGCGCGTCCAAGCGCGGTCCCATGCCGGGCCGCCGAGGCCAGGCTCGTCGGAGAGCGCGCGCGCAAGCTCGCGCGCTGCGTCGCGTCCGATCGGGGGGCGTGGGGTGAGAAGAAGATCCAAAAGGGCCTTGGCGTCGAACGGCGCCCAACTCGCCGAGAATGCGAGCGGCAGCACCTGCAGCGCGCCACGGAGGGGCGACGGCGCCGAGCAGCCGAGCGCCGGGAGCCCGTGGGCGGCGAAGATGCGGTCGAGGAACGCGCTGTCGCCATCCTCGCAAAGGACTACCGATCCCGCGAGCTCGTCCTCTCCGCCCGCAGCGAGCCATTCGGCGACGGCTTCGGCCGCCGCCAAAAATGTGTCAGCCTCGACGAAGAGGACAGTCCCGTCGCCCTGAAATTGTTCAATGCGCCTTGAGCTGAGAAAGGCCTGCACGCGGCCGAGGTCGCCGCCGCTCGCGTTATCGCCAATCTCGCTCTGGTCGATGCGAACGCCGCAACCCTCCAACGCGTCGACAAGTCGTGCCGCGGCGGGCGTGAGCAGCGAACGCGGTTCGACGAGGGCAAGCGACGCGAGATCGAGGCTCGGGCGGTGCGCCAAGGCGGTCAGCAGCGCGGCAATCCGGTCGCACAGGCCGGGCGGCAGGTGCGGGCCGGCATGCTCGGCGCGCGCCAACGCGTCGGGGCGTGGCGCGCCGACCATGCGCGCTGACCACCCGGCCCCGACCAATGCATCGCGCCAGGACAGAAGCGTTTTCGCGGTCGCCCACGGGTCCTGCACGAACGAGGGGGAGAAGAATGCGTCCTGCGACTTGAGGCTTTCGCCGAGTTTCTTGGTATAGGTTGCTATGCGAACCGCCTCGGCGACGCGGGGGCCAGAAAGGCCAAGCTCGATTTCGAGCTGCGTCACAAGCCCGGCCGGTCCGATAACGGCGCCGCCGATTGCACCGTTCCCGTCACCGGGAAAGTCGGGAAAGGCGCGGCCATCACAGGCGTGACCGAAAATCAGGCGCATCCGCCAACCCGTTCCAGATGCGGACGGCGCGACGGGCGCATGTCACGAGTTCGTGACGACGCAGCTATCGTGACGCTCAGACGCGAGCGCTTCAGACTTTCCTTCGACACGATGCCCAGCCTCCTGATCGCCGCCGAAACCGCGCTGGCGCGAACCGTAAACGCGATACGGTTGCATTCGGCCAAACTGCAACATACGAAGCGATGGATCAAAAATCTAGAGGCGATAATGCATCTGATTTTCGTAATGCTGGCCATACTGCTCGATCTCGTGTTCTTGCGGATCTGGGGCGCCATTCTGGTCGCGTTCTGAGCGGACGCTGACGCACCGAGGGGGAAATGGGTGGGCGACGAGAGAGACATTCTAGACCGCGCACCGTCGCGCTTGGCGGCGAGGATCGCCATGCGAGGTGCGAGGAAAGGCGACCGGCGCCCGGGATACGGAGCTCTGCGGGGCCACGTCTGTCTAACCGCTTCGGAATCAGGCGCCGAAGGGCGTCGGAACGGGCAAGTTGAGATCGCCGCAGCGGCCGCCGAGCTTCGTGCGCTCGCGAAGACCTAGGAGGGGCAGGTCAATGTGCAGGCACGTCTTGCAGGGCAACGCGCAACCCTTCCCTTAAGTCGCAGACCAATGCCGAGGAGATCAGTTTGCCGCACGGCGGTTATAATCATATGCTGATACATCGCTCAGCGATTGACCGGAGCGGCGCACGAGTTCAGTGAACGTGTGAGTGAGCCGACGTGTTGCTGGGGCGAGGCTCGAGCCCAAAGCGTTCCGCCACTATGGCGCTTGCCCTAACCCTTGAACCACCCGGCGCCAAAGCGAAGTGGGGGTCATATGCTCCCCGCCACACACAGGAAACCGAGTTGGCGGGTACCGTCGCCGCAGGCGGTTGGAACACGGGTATTGGTTCTCAAGGTCAATAGCTTCCACCCAAAGCCCGACGTACTTTTCGCCGTGGCGCAGAGGCGGGACCTTTTTGAGATCTTCGGCTGGTGCGATCAGTTCGAGGTCGCCGTCACTCAGTTCGCACGCGATCGTTCCCCAATCGAGGCGGCACTGGCGGCGGCCGTCGAGAGTGGCCGGCGGGCTGCACCGCCCGTCGAGCGTGCATTCGACCCGATTGGGAAGCTGATGAGCCCAGTTTTCGTCGAGGTCCTCCACCGACATTCCCGACGGGAGCGCAGCGACAAATCTCACCATCATCACCATGCCCATCATGATAGCATGTTGGGGGACTTTTCGAAAACTGGGCTATCGCGCTCGCGACAGATTGAAACCGTCACCACGCCTCGATGGCGTGGTCGCAACGGCCTAAACGCAGTAAGGGTGTCCGAAAAGAGTTCGCTGCCAGGAGGTGCGCTGGGTGTCCGTCCGCTACTACGAAGAGAACGCCCAATCGTACTTCGATGCGACGGTAACGGCGAACGTCGAGGCCTTGCGCGCGCGATTTCTTCGCCATGTCCGCTCGGGCGGCCGTATCCTCGACGCTGGGTGTGGATCGGGACGCGATCTGAGAGCATTCGCCGATGCTGGCTATGACGCCGTCGGGTTCGACGCGTCGGCGAAGCTTGCCGGACTTGCGGCGGCACATTCTGGTTGTCCGGTGATGGTGCTGCGGTTCGAGGACATGTTTTATGCGAAGGAGTTCGACGGGGTCTGGGCCTGCGCGAGCCTGCTCCACGTGCCCCGCGATCGACTTCCGGAGGTCCTTCAGAGATGTATGCAGGCGCTTCGGTCGGCCGGCGCTCTCTATGTGTCGTTCAAGCGCGGCGAGACCACGCGAGCAGACCGCGCGCGTTCGTTCATAGATATCACCGAGGCAGAACTTTGCACCGCGATTGAACATGCGGGCGGGGCCATCGCTGATGTTTGGACGAGCGACGACGTGCGGCCTGGGCATACAGACGTTTGGATCAACATTATCGCGCTGCGGCCTCGTCAAACCGATGAGCGGAAACCTGCATAGGAACGCTCATCTCCGTCTATCTGGCAACGGTCTAGTTGGTATTTATCGGCGACGAGAAGATCCTTTTTCGGACTGGCTGCCCAAGCCCTAGCGCGGCGCATCTGGCGTCATTGTTTGGCGGGCGCATCGCTGTCGTGCTGGTGGCATGGGCCTTGCGCGGCGCGTCTGTGACGGACGGATTGAACGCGACCCGGCAAGGGGAGCTCGTAGCCGTCGTCGCAGGCCATCCGGTCGCGTGCGATTAGGGCCGTGGAGAGATCACTGT
>JBIKVO010000096.1:0-9038 GCA_044356795.1 Caulobacterales bacterium | reverse complement strand
GCCCGCCTGACATGGCGGCAGCGCGCGCGCTTGCCGCATGAGGACGCTCCAATGTCTGATTTGGCTGCTGCGCACGCGGACAAAGTGCCCCCACCACGCCATTCCAGGGGTCGTGAGAGCCGGCGGAATGATCCACCAAACCGGCGTCAGGACGCCCCCGAATGCGTGAAAAAGGGCGGGCGCTCGTGCCACGGGCCGGCGCCCGCATCAATCCTCAATGCTGGCTCTTCGGCAGGCGCACGGTGAGGCCGTCCAGCGCGGCCGTCACTTTGATCTGGCACGACAGGCGCGAGGTTGCCTCCACGTCGGAGGCGAAGTCGAGCATCGATTGCTCCATCCCCGACGGGTCGCCCACCTTCGCAAACCAATCCTCCGCGACATAGACATGGCACGTGGCGCAGGCGCACGCGCCGCCGCAATCGGCGTCGATGCCGGGGATATTGTGCTTCACTGCGCCTTCCATGACTGTCATCCCCTCGGTCACGTCGATGGCGTGCTGTTTGCCCGAGGCTTCGATATAGATGATCTTCGGCATGGCGGGTCCTTTTGCAGCCGTGGCCTTAAGCGGTTGTCGCCCTGGCCACGATCTCTTTGAACGGGGTTGAGATATCGGAAAGAGCCGCCGGTTCAAGCCGGGCATGCTTTTGGATCAGCAGCTTGGCGCCCAGATATTCGGCCGGGCTGTTGACCGCATCCACCGCCAACAGCTGATCGCCCTTGAGATAAAACACGGCAAAGCGGCGGTCTTTCGGGTCGCCGCGCAGGATGACCGTGTCATGGCCGGCGAACAGGCCGGCGATCTGCAGCTTCAGATCGTACTGGTCCGACCAGAACCACGGCGCCTCCAGCGCGGGCGGGACTGTGCCGGTGATGGCGCTGGCGGCAAGCTTGGCCCCCTCCAGCGCATTGTGCACGCTTTCCAGCCGCACCATGCGCCCGCCATAAAACGGGATCGGCCGGCGGGCGCAATCGCCAATGGCGAAGATGGCGGGATCGGCGGTGCGCGTGGTCGCGTCGGTCACGATCCCGTCTTCAACGCGCAAACCCGCGGTTTCGGCGAGGCCGATATCGGGCAGGATGCCGATCCCGGCAATCACCAGATCGCAGGCGATTTCAGCGCCATCAGACAGACCGACCGCGCGCACCGCGCCCGAGCCTTTGATCACCGCGGCCTGTGCGCCCAGCAAAAAGCGCACCCCCTGGCGGGTGTGCTCATCCAGGAAAAAGCCCGCCAGGGTCTCGCCCGCCACCCGCGCCAAGGGCCGCGCCGCCGCTTCCACCACGGTCACGGCCACGCCCATGGCGCGCGCGATCGCCGCCACTTCGAGGCCGATATAGCCGGCGCCGATCACACACAGCCGTGCGCCCGCTGTCATGTGCGGGCGGATCGCGTCGACATCGGCGATCGTGCGCAACGTGAACACGCCCGGCAGATCCGCCCCTGCGACGGGCAGGCGGCGCGCCTTCGAGCCGGTCGCCAGGATCAGCCAGTCATAGCCAAGCTCTTGGGCGCCATCGAGGCGCAGCTTCTGATTGGCGCGGTCGATCCAGCCGGCCTTGCGGCCCAGCATCACCTCAATCTTCATGGCCTCATAGGCCTCGATCGGCTTGAGATGCACCCGGTCCAGCGGCATTTCGCCGGAGAGATATTTCTTTGACAGCGGCGGGCGCTGATAGGGCGGTTCGGGCTCTTCCCCGATCAGCGTGATCGCCCCGACAAAGCCGGCTTGCCGCAGACGCACGGCGGCTTCCCCGCCGGCCTGGCCCGCGCCGACGATCACCACCCGGCCATCGAGGCCCGTTTGGGGTCCTTGCGCGCTCACGCCGTGTTTCCTCCCGGTTTGTCGTTGAAATTGACGGCGGCGTCACGATAGCGGGTGTTGCAGCGGCGTTGAAGGGGGCGCTTCAACAGCGTTGAAGCGCGGCATTGATTGCGCGCACGCCCTCGGCGGGGCCGCCTTGATGGTTCCACACGCCGGCGCTGACGGCGACAAAGTCCGCCCCGGCCGCGGCCAGACCGCCGGCATTTTCGGCGGTAATCCCGCCAATCGCCACGCAGGGGATCTCCATCAGCGTCTGCCACCACTCCAAAAGCTCTCGTTCGGCGCGGGTTTTGGCGGCTTTGGTTTGGGTCGGGAAGAAAGCGCCAAAAGCGACATAATCGGCGCCGGCTTCGGCCGCCTCCATCGCCAGATGCCGGCTGTCATGGCAGGTGACGCCGATCATCCGGTCCGGCCCCAACACAGCGCGGGCTTCTTTCAGGCCGCCGTCCTCCTGGCCGATATGGGCGCCGTCCGCATCGAGGCGGGCGGCCAGGTCGGGCCGGTCATTGATGATGAAGGCTGCGCCTGCGCCCTGGATGATCGGCCCCAGCGCCCGCCCGGCGGCAAGGATTGCGGCGTCATCCCCGTCTTTCAGCCGCAATTGCACCGCCGCCACATCGCCTGCCCCAAGCGCCGCGGTCAGCGCATCGGCAAAACCCGGCGCCAGCACCGGCGGGGTGATCAGATACAGCCGGCAGGGCGGTCTTTGGGGGACCTTTGGCGAGGCTTTGTTCATGTTCGGCTCAAACTCCGTGTGCCTACCTAACCGCACGATGATTTGGGGAGAAGAGGGCGATGCCGATCAGGGCTTGGGGAATCGGGGCGATCGGCGCGTTCGCTGTGCTTGCCTTGGGCGGCTGCGAAACCGGCCCGATCATGTCGCCGGCCGAATGCGCCGGCGCCAACTGGGAAGCGGTGGGCTATGCGGATGGCGCGGAAGGGCGATCGCGATCGACCTTCGGGGACCGCCTGCAGGTGTGCGCGAATGCGGGCTACAGCGCGCAGGAAAGCGCGTATCAAATCGGCTACAGCGACGGCGTGCGGGTGTTTTGCCAGCCGTCGCGCGGGTTTCGTTTGGGGGACGATGGCGGCGCGCTGCAGGTGGCGTGCCCGCCCGATCTCGCGCCTGCGTTTGAGATCGCCTACCGCGACGGTCGCGACCTGTATCGCGCGCGCTCGGCGTATGAGAGTGCGGAATCGACGTTTCGCGCACTGTTGAGCGAGCGCGACGATGTGCAGCGCAAACTGGTCGCCAATGAAATTGGCCTCGACGCGAGCACGACGGACGCCGATATCGCGCGCCATCGCGCAGAAGTGCAGCGCTTGAGCCATGAATTGATCCGGATCGACCGGCGCCTGCGCGAAGCAGACTATGAGGCGCGCATTTTGCGCGATGATTATCAGCGCCTGCAATGGCGGTTGCGATGAGGCATCGTCGGTGCGGGTCTGTCTGATCAATATCCGTGCCGCTCTCGGCGCAAGGATGCAGGCGGCGTGAGCGGCTTCGGCACATGTTTCTGACGCTGTGACAATGCCTGCTTCTTGCGGCAGATGTGCCCCCCTGCCAGCGCGCCCCTGCCAGCGCCCCCCTGCCATCGCCCCTGCCAGCACCCCTGCCATCGCCCCTGCCGGCGCCCTTTGTGCAATCAGGCCGTGGCGCGCCATCGCATCTGTCGGCCCCGGCGCCGGACCGTCCGCCATCGACACAATATCCCCGTCGCGGATCATCCGGGCGCGCCGCCCCGCCATGTCCGGCGCGCGCAGCGTCAGGCGATCGCCGGTCTGCTGCGCCTTGCCCCCGGCTGCCCATGTCCAAAGGCCGGATGCTGTTTCCCCCGCCCTGAGCGAAACGTCATGGGCGCCACGTCATGAGCGCGACACTGGACCGGCCAGGGCCCTGGCTTGTGATGGTCGCCGATCCTGCGGCGCCGATCCATGCGCCGATCCATGCGCCGGCAAAGCCTGCCTGCGGCCGCTTCAACCAGCGCAGTCCATCACGCTGGGCCGCGAAACGCCGCTCCAGCGCGCGTGTGGCGGCGCGCGTGTGGCGGCGCGCGTGTGGGATCGCCCCGACGCGGGGCGTGCAATGCGAGCGTCCAGAAGGCATGCGCATCCCAACGGCCCAGCGCGGCACGGGCGATCGGATCGGCATGATCCAGCGCTGAAGCGTGGCGAAAAGCGCGCACGATCGCGCCGGACAGCGGTTGCAGCGATGGCGATGCGCACATGGTTTGCGCCAAAACCGTTTCTTGCACGTCACACGGAAAGCCCGGCGTGTGCGCTTGTGCGTTCTTGTGCTTTGATGGGCGCGGCCAGCAGCGCAGCAGAACCGGCACAGGCTGGGATTATGGCTTGGATTATGGCTTGGGCGTCCCTCCTGGCGGCGGAGAGGGGGGCGTGACAAAGCGCGCCGTGATGGAAAAAGCAATCGGCGCCCACATCATCGCCGCGATCCAGGCGAGCGGAAACGCCACCGCAAACGCTTTGCCCCAGCGCTGCAAAAAGCCCGCATCAATGCCGGTATTGAACGCGGTGATGACTGCCGACATGAACACCGCCATGCCAAACGCCACCATGCCGGGAAAGATAAAGCGCCAAAGGCTGACGGGCAGGCGTTTCACGGCAAAGTCCTCGCTGGCGGAGGGCGCTTCCTATGCTGTGCCGAGCCCGCAAGACAAGGTCACCATGACAGGGTATGTGTGCGCCGACTTCGGGGAGCGGGGCCATGGAGACAGTCGCATCCGTGCAAGCATGGGCGGCGGCATTGACGGTGTCGGATTGGCTGGCGATCGGATCGATTGTCATCGCGGCGGCGTCGTTTCTGATCAGCCAGGCGGCGGTGCGCCGGCAGGAACAGCTGCAGATTGAGGCCCTGCGCACCGCGCGCGACAGCGACCTGATCGCATGGGCGGATTTGGCGATCGACGCCATCGCCGATGTCCAGCGCCATTGCCGCGACGTTAAAAACGCGCTGCTGATCGGGCCGGATGCGGCGCGCAACCAAAGCGAATTGCGCACCCGCCTGTCGGCGCTGCTGGATCGCGGGCGGCTGTTTTTCCCCAACCAGCCCCCTGGCGAGGATGAAGATTCGCCTGTGGGTGAAACGGCCTATGTCGGCGAGGCGCAGCCCGCCATTGATGCGCTGCATCAGGTTTTTCGCCTGATCACCGATTTCGGCCGGTTTGAGATGACGCCGGCCGATGCGGTGAAAGCCGTTGTGGCGCACCGGCGGCGGTTTGTCTCGGAGGTGTTTATCTCGATCGATCCTCGCCGACGGGACGCAACCCTGCGCCGCTGGGGTGCGCGATCGGCGTGATGGATCATGGTCATGTCACTGTCGCCGCCATGCCGGCCTGCACGCCGGGGCGGGCGCCGATGCGCGCCACATAGGCGCGTAACGCCGGAAACGCCTGCAACTTTTCCGGCAGCCGTTGCGCGCTGGTCGCGAGATGGGGGTAAAGCAGCATATCGGCCGCGCCGAACTGATCGCCAACCAGATAATCGGTGGTGTGCAGATGCGCTTCGAACGCGCTTAGCGCGCGCACCGCGCCTTCCGTCATCGCCGCGATCGCCCAGTCGCATTTTTCCGGCGCCAATGTGGAATGGTAAAACTGCATTGCCAGCGGCATGGCAAGGCTCGCATTCACCGCGAATGCCCAATAATCGAGAGCGGCCTGTTGGCGTGCGGTCTTTGGCAGAAAGCGCCCCGCTTTGCGGCACAGATACAGAACAATCGCCCCGGTTTCGCCCAAAGCCAATGGGGCGCCCTCGGGCCCATCCAGATCCACGATGGCCGGCAGTTTGCCGAGCGGATTGATCGCGAGAAAGTCCGGCTGGCGATGGTCGCCCGCGGTCAAGTCGAGCAGGCGCGCGCGATAGGCGAAACCGGTCTCCGCCAGCGCGATATGCACCTTCTGACCATTGGCGGTGGGGGTGGAATAAACCTCAATCACGGCGTGAAGGACCCTCTTGTCTGCGTCAAAGGGGATGACGCGCGCGAAACTTGATATATCAATTGCAGGTGCGACGGTCATCCGGTCCAGCCGCGCGACACCAAAACGGGCCGCATATTGGGGGAAACATGGCGATCACCCGCCGGACCTTTGCGGTGTCAGCGGCAGCGCTGGGGGTGGCGGGATGCGGCGGCGAGCACGCCGAGGAACGCGCCTCGGGCGTGCTGTATGGTCGCGCCGTGTCGTTCACGCCGCCGCGTTCGCCCTGGGACGAGCAGTGGATCCATTTCCGCAACAAGGTCGCCGCCAATCCAGGCATCAAGATCGACTATTTCAACCGCGGCGAAACCGGCGGTGAAGAGCAGCAGATGTTTGATTTGCGGCGTGGTCGGGCGACGGTGGGCGGGCCATCCTTGCAAGGCCTGTCGACGCTGATCCCGGAACTGACGATCGCGATGGCGCCCTATCTGTTCGACACCGAAAGGGAAGTCGATTTCGTTTATGATCATTATCTGCTCGATGTGTTTCGCCCGCTGTTTGAGGCCAAGGGCCTGTATCTGATGCAGTGGGTGGAGGTGGGTTGGACAAACCTGTTCTCCAATGGCGCGATTGTCACGCCGCGCGATGCCGGCGGGCTGAAATTGCGCGGATCCCCCAATCGCGCCGCGCAGGAATTTTTGCGCGCGATCGGCGCCGATAGCGTGCCGCTTGCGTCGGTGGATATTGTGCCGGCGCTGCAGACAGGGCTGATCGCGGGCGGCCTGTCATCGACGGTGTTTCATTTTTTCCAGACGCGCAAATACGCCACCGATTTCGCCTTGACCAGGCACAGCTACGACACCGGTGCGATTGTTTTGAATTATGCGTGGCGTGCAGGCGCCAATGCGGACCAGAAAAAAACGCTCGACAGCGCCTGGATGAGTTCTGACCAGGCCCGCGCCAGCGTGCGTCGCTTGACGGATTTTTCCATCGCCACGATGCGCAAGGAGGGCGTGCGGATTCATGAATTGTCGCCAGAGCAGCGGGCGCAATGGGTGGCGGCCACGAAGGACGTCACACCAAGACTGATCGAAGAGATCGGCGGCCAATCGCGCGCGGTGCATGATGCCATTCTGCGCGGCAAGGCGGATTTCGCCAAACGTCAAGCCGATCTCGCCGCCGCTGCCGCCGCAGCATCGCCGCCGCCCGCTCCGGCAACGCTGGGAGGCGCGCCATGATGGTGATGCGCGGATATCTGGCGGGCCTTTCGGCGTTTGAGCGCAGCGCCTGCGTGCTCGGTTTTGTGGTGATGACATGTGCGCTGGTGGTGGATGTCGGCGCGCGGCTTTGGAGCCGCTTTGTCACCTATATCAGCGGCCAAGGCTGGATCGACCAGAGCCTTGCGGATCAGGTGTCGGCGGGCGGTGGTGTTTTGGGGGCGGCCCAGATCGGCGTGATCGGGATGATCATCGTCGCCATGTTTGGCCTTGGGGTTGCGGTGCAGGCGGGAGCGCATCTGCGCGCGCGGTTTCTTGATTGGGTGTTTGCAAAATCCTGGTCGCCGGCAGTGGATCGCATCGCGGATCTGATCACCGCGATCATGTTTGTCGTCATCGGCGGTCTGGCCGTCATCATGATTGCTGAAGCGATGCGGCTTGGCGATGTCACGAGCGTTTTGCGCTGGCCGGTCTGGCCGATCCAGTGCGTGATTGCAGCGGCGTTTTTGCTGAATGCGGTGCGGTATTTGATTTTCTTCATCGATCCGCGCTTGCGCCCGCGGGAAGATTTTGAGCCCGAAACCTCGGCGATCGAGGAGGTGCGGCCATGACGCCAGCTTTGGGCGGTTTGGCGATCGCGGCGATCGCCGTCGGTTTGTTGATCTTGCGCCAGCCGATTCTTGTCGTGTTGGCGGCAGTGGCGCTGTTTTTGTACACCGCATTCCAGGACGGCAATCCCGTCTATGTCGCTTATGATCTGTGGCGGGCGGTCAATCAGGAGATCCTGCTCGCGATCCCCCTGTTTATGCTTGCCGGCGCGATCATGTCGAAGGGATCGATCGCACAGCGTCTTGTGGATTTGATCCAGGCGCTCACGCGGCCCGTGCCCGGCGGCATGGCGGTCGCCACGGTGTTGGCGTGCGCCGCGTTCGCCGCGATTTCGGGATCATCCGCGGTCACCCTGCTGGCGGTCGGATCCATCATGTATCCAGCGCTTGTGAAGGCGGGCTATCCGAAAAGCTTTGCGATTGGCGTTGTGTGCGCAGGCGGTACGCTGGGCATCATCATCCCCCCATCGATTCCGCTGATCCTGTATGGCGTGATGACCACCACGCCGATCAATCACCTGTTCCTCGCCGGCATCATTCCCGGCCTGTTATTGACGGGCCTGTTTGGGCTCTATGCGCTGGTGATGAATTGGCGCATGCGCGGCCAGGTCTGGAGCGGCGGCGAAATTGCCCGCGCACTCGGCCGCGGATTGCCGGCGCTGCTGACGCCGGCGATCATTCTGGGCGGCATTTATTGCGGCATCTTCACTGCGACAGAGGCTGCCGCCGTCGCTGTCGTGACCGCGCTGCTGGTGGAATTGTTCATTCACCGCGATATCAAGCCGACAGACCTGTGGGATGTCACGGTCGATACCTCAAAACTGTTGGGATCCTTGTTTCCCTTGTTGGCTCTGGCCACATCCCTGAATGTCTTTTTGACGTGGGAACAAACACCGCAGCAGCTGGTTGCCGCGCTGGAAGGCGTGATCACCGGCAAAGAGCAATTCCTCATCATCTCGAACATTTTGCTGTTGCTTGTCGGCTGTCTGGTCGATGTCGGCTCTGCGATTTTGATCCTGGCGCCGCTCCTGGCGCCCTTGGCCCAGGCGCAGGGCGTCGATCCCGTGCATTTTGGGATCATCATGACGATGAATCTGGAGATCGGCTATCTGACGCCGCCCATGGGCTTGAATCTGATCGTCGCGGCGGCGGCCTTCCGCGTGCCGTTTTTGGATGTGTGCAAGGCGGTGCTGCCGTTTATCGCGATCATGATTGCGGGGCTGCTGATCGTGTCGTTCAATCCGGGCCTTGCCTTGATGCTGGCGCCGGCGGGATAGGGTTCAGCGGCTGCGCGCCGCCCAGGCGTTTGGCAGCGCTGCGCGCGCCGACAGCAAGGCGATCAGGTGCGCCTGCAAGGCTGCAGCATCCAGCGCGCCCATGGGCGTGCGATAATGGGCCGAGTCCGGACGATCCCAATGCGTGAAAATGGCCCGGCGGCGCAGATATCGCCAGGCGCTG
>JBIKVO010000095.1:0-9075 GCA_044356795.1 Caulobacterales bacterium | reverse complement strand
CCGATCCCGCCAACGCCGCCTCATGCGAGCGCCACGAGACGATCGATGGCGATCACGGACGCATCGAGCGGCGCATGTGCATCGCCGCCCATGACCTCGACTGGCTGAAGTCGGACCGGCGTATGCCGGGCGAGCGCACCTTCCCTCAGTTGGCGGCGATCGTGTACGCGCGCTCCGAAATCGAGCGCGAGGGCCGGCTCCAGAGCGAGACCCGCTCCTTCCAGTCCTCGGCCCAGCTCGGCGCCAAGACCTTCGCCAGCGCCGTCCGCGCGCACTGGGGCGTCGAGAACCGGCTCCACCGGGTGCTCGATGTCGTCTTCCATGACGACCTCGCTCGCCTGCGACCTGGCTTCGGCGCGCACAATATGGCCATTGTCAAGCACATGGCGATGAACCTGCTGCGACATCCAAAGGGTAAGCACAGCCTCAAGAACCGGCGAAAGCTCGCCTGCCTCAACGACGACTATCTCGAAACCCTCATTCGACAGACAGGCGACAGACAGGCGACAGACAGGCGCGTTAACCTGAGGCGATTCCCCTGGGTTGCCGCCGCTTGGCCTCGACGGGGCGGCTGCACACGGATAAGCAGGGCCAAACCACGAACCAACCGAGGGAGGAGGGTCGCGATGCCGCTCGATTACGCTAAGGCGATGGCGCTCCAGTCAGAGGGCCAGGAGTTCCACTACACCGACCGCGAAACCATGCTCTACGCGCTGGGGATTGGGTTTGGGGCCGATCCGATGAACGCCGATGAGCTGCCCTTCGTGTTCGAAAACGGGCTCAAGGCGATGCCGACCCTGGCGACAGTCGTGGCCTGGGGCGCCGGGCGCACCATGGAAACCGGGATCAATTTCTTGATGGTGGTGCATGGTGAACAGCGCCTGGCGGTGCATCGCCCGATGCCGACACAGGCAATCATCACCGCCGATTGGCGCCTCACGCACTGCATCGATAAGGGGCCCGGCAAAGGCGCGATCCTGGTCGGTGAAACGGTGCTAAAGGACAAAGCCAGCGGCGAAAAACTGGTCACGCTCACTTCGTCCACGTTTGCCCGCGCCGATGGCGGCTTTGGCGGGCCATCAGACGGCGGGCCCACCCCGCACGAGGTTCCCACCCGCGCGCCGGATGCGGTTTGCGAATTGCCCACCCGGCCCGATCAGGCGCTGATCTATCGCCTCAGTGGCGATCGTAACCCGCTGCACGCTGATCCAGGCTTTGCCAAGGCGGCCGGTTTCGAGCGGCCAATTCTGCACGGCCTGTGCACCTACGGCGTCACCGCGCGGGCGGTGCTGCAATCCTTTTGCGGCTTCGATCCTACGGCCATCATCGGCCACGATGTTCGCTTTTCGGCGCCGGTGTTTCCCGGCGAAACCATCGTAACGCGGATGTGGAAAGACGGGTCAATCGTCTCGTTTGAGGCTGGCGTGAAGGAACGCCCAGGCGTCACGGTGATCAAGAATGGAAAGACAACGCTCGCAGCGTGATGGTTGCGCCGCGGGACAGGGGAGAGACGCAGTGAGAAAACTGATTGTCGCGCTTGCGGTGTGCACCGCCGCGCTGCTGGCTGGGTGCGCCGATGTGGCCGTGCAGCAAAAACGGGAAGCAGCAAAGCTTGACGCCCTGGTGGATTCGTTCACCACGGCCGTGCTGCAAGATGCGCCTGAACTGGCCACCAGTCTCGGCGTTGATGAGGCGCGCGCGGGCGGCGCCTTCAACCATCGCTTGAGCGATTATTCGGTTGCGGCGATGGATCGGCGCACAGCAAAAATCCGCCAACTCAAGACCGATCTCGACGCCCTCGACGAGGCTAAGCTTATAGGTGACGCCCGCGTTACGCATGACGTGCTGCAGGCCACATTGGGTTTTACGCTGGATGGCGTTGGTTTTGGCTATGGCGACTGGGGCGGGCTTGGCGCGCCGACGCCCTATGTCGTGACGCAACTGGGCGGCGCTTATAATGGCGTGCCTGATTTCCTCGCGTCCACGCATCCGATGGGCAATCTGAAAAACGCGCAGGATTATCTTGCCCGCGTCAAAGAGTTTGCGCGGATCGTTGATGAAGAAACCGCCCGGATCGTTGAGGACGCCCAATCAGATAAGGTGATTCCGCCGCGTTTTGCGATTGATGGCGCGATTAGCCAGATTGACAAAGTGGCCAACACGCCGGCGCTGCAATCGACGATCGTGCGCGCGTTCCGCCAGCGCGCTTTGCAGGCCGGGCTTGCGCCGGTGCAGATCGTGCCGCTTGCGGAAGAGGTCACTACGGCGATGCGCGATTCCGTGCAACCGGCGCTGCGTCGCCAGATTGCAGCGCTTGGTGCGTTGCGCGCGCAGGCCAGCGATGATCCCGGCGTGTGGCGATTGCCGCGCGGGGCTGAACTTTACGCAGCCGCCGTAAAGGCGTGGACAACGCTCGACATGACGCCCGACGCCCTGCACCAGATGGGGCTTGATCTGGTTGCCTCGCTCACCACTGAGATGGACGTGGCCTTGAAGGCGATGGGCAAAACCGAAGGCACGGTGGTCGAGCGTGTCCAGGCGCTGGGGAAAGATCCCGCACAGATTGTGCCCTCGACGGATGCTGGTCGCGCCGCCGCCCTCGCGGAGTTGAACGCGCAGATGCAGGTCATCACGGCGCGCATGCCGGAGCAATTCGGCACGCTGGCCAAGCTGCCGCTGGAGATCAAGCGCGTACCGCCGGAGGTGGAGCAGGGCGCGCCCGGCGGCTATTATCAACCGCCCGCGATCGATGGATCGCGACCGGGTTTTTACTACATCAATCTGCGCAATCCCGCAGCCGAATGGCCGCGCTTTACCTTGCCGACGCTGACCTATCATGAAGGCACGCCCGGCCATCACTGGCAGATTTCCATCGCCATGGAGAACCAGTCGATGCCGCTGCTGCGGCGCGGGATTTTGTGGTTCTCCGGCTATGGCGAAGGCTGGGCCTTGTATGCCGAACAGCTCGCTGATGAGATGGGCCTGTACAAAACCGATCCCGCCGGCCGCGTCGGGTATTTGCAATCCATGATCTTCCGCGCCGCGCGACTGGTTGTGGACACGGGCATTCATGCGAAGAAATGGTCGCGACAGCAGGCGATTGATTACATGGTGTCGGTCACGGGTGATCAACCCAGTTCCGTCGCTACCGAGATCGAGCGGTATGCCGTGTGGCCAGGGCAAGCGCTGGCCTATATGCCGGGGCGTGTGGTGATCAATCGGCTGCGCGAAAAGGCGCGCCAAACGCTTGGCGCACAGTTTGATGTCCGCGCGTTTCACGATCTGCTTCTGACGCCCGGCGCCCGCCCCTTGACGGTGTTGGAGCAGGACGTGGATCGCTGGATCCAGTCGCAGGCGGCAGCGCCGAAAAAGGCGTCGTGACGATGGCGGTCACCCGGCGGGGATTGATGATGGGCGCGAGCGCTGCGGCCTTGGCGGGCTGCGGCGGCGCGCGGCCAGTGGTGGTGGACGCATGGACGGGCCTCGTCGCCGATCTCGCCCAGCAACTCGCCACCGCTGCGCCCGAACGCGCGCCGCTGTTGCCCATCAGTTTGCAACCGCCACGGTTTCGCCGCTTGCTGTCGGATTACAGCGCGCTGGGTGAAGAGCGACGGCGCACGGGGGCGCTGCGGCGCTTGGCGCAGATCACGGGATTTGATCCCGCCGAAATTCCTGCAGGTCGTCAGGCGCGCCATGACGCCGTGGTTGAGCGATTGCGCGCCGCTGGCGATTTGGCGCAGCTCAGCGTTGGCCGTTTGGGCGGCGATGGCGGCCTGCGCCCTTACGCGGTCGACCCGATCCGCGCTGCCGGCGTCGCGCTTCCCGCCTTGCTGGATGCAGCGCCCCCGTTTGCCGATCTTGCCGATGCCCAAGCCTTTGTCGATCGCGTCAAAGCGGCGCCGGAGGCTATCGCGGGCGATCTCGCCGCCGCGCAAGCCGATGCGGAGCGCGGCTTTGTTTTGCCGCAGCTTCTGCTTGATCGCACGGTTTCGGTGTTTGATGTGCTGGCGGCAACACCGCTGGAGGCCTTCCCCGCGCGCCTCGCCTTTGTGGAGCGTGCGATTGCACTGGGCGGCGCGCTGGACGGGCCAAAACCGTCGTCGCTGGCGATGGCGTTGCGCGGGCTTTTGGGGGAGGTGGATCAAGCAATCCGCACTGGCTGGGTTCCGGCATATCAGCGCACAGCCGCAGCGCTGCGCGGGCTGCGTCCGCGGGCGCCGGCTTTGCCTAGTTATGCGCGCGCGCCGGAACCGCTGGTGCTGTATCGCAGATGCCTCGATGCTGTGCTTGGACGCTGGTTTGATCCTACGGCCGCGCGCGCGGCTGCAGAAACGCGCTTGGCATCGCTGCAGGTGGCGCTGGATGGCATGCTGCGCGCACAGGGGTTTGCGGATGGTTCTGTTGGTGCGCGGCTGGCGCGGGTGCGCGCGGCGCCGCGGCCCGAAGCGCTGGACCCGGCTTCCCTGCGCGCCAAAATTCTCGCCGAAGTCGCGGCGTTTTCCGCTGCGGCCGGCGCCGCCTTCGGGCAACGCTTCGGCCCCCAGGCGCCGCCGCCGCTGGCGGCATTTTCGGCGCCGTCCTGGCGCGGACCGATTGGTCTTGGCGGCGGTTATCGTCACGCCGATGGCGCAGCCCACGCAGCGCTGTGGGTTGCGCTGCCCGATCCGTCGCGGTTTTCGCCGCTGGATCAGGTGATCCTTTCCGCGCGTGAGGGCGCGCCGGGCCGCCATGTTGCTGAAGCTTTGGCGGGCGTCGCGGATGATCCGGTGTCTTCGATCCTGCGGCTGTTGCCGTCACCGCCGACAGCGCTGGGTTGGTCTGCTTACGCCTTGTCGCTTTCTGACGACATGGGCCTCACACAAAGCGACCCGTGGGCGTCGATCGGGCTTCAGGCCGGGCAGCTGCAGATCGCGGCCGCGGCGCTGTTGGAGTTTGATCTCAACAGCGCAGACGCCGCCTGGGAGGCCGCATTGGCCAGCTATATGGAAGCGACGGGCGATAGTCGCGCGCAGGCGGAACGCTTAGGAGAGCGCATCTTGTTTGAGCCGGGATATGGGCTGGCGGCCGAGATGGGCCGCGCGCACATCGCAACCCTGCGCGATCACGCGCGCACCGCTTTGGGCGACCGCTTCGACGCGAAGAGTTTCCACACCGTTGTGCTGGCGGCGACGCCGGGCCCGCTGTCTTATCTCACCCGATCGGTGGAGGAATGGATCGCGCGGCGGTAATGTGTCGCCGGCGCCAAACGCACTGCGGCTTTCCATTAGGGCTGAAGCGATAGAAGGCCGCAACGGGCATGGCGACGATGGAGAGAGGCAGCGATAGGGCCGCCGCCGATGGGATTTCTTGAGAACTTGAACCCGACGCCGCAGTCACGAGCAGCGGATTGATTTTCACGTCCGCATCAATGCGCGTCGTCCCGGCGCGGATCGTGACGTCAGGCTCGATCCACACGTTGTTGACGTCGAGATTGATAAACCATTGTGGTGCAGCCGGACTATCGACCCCGCCTGCAGCGCAAAGCCGAAGCTGTCGTCATACTCGATCGCCGTGGCCGGCCCGCCGGAGGGTCACTCATCGTTGAAGAAGTGCGTGTGGTTCACGCCCGCGCCCACAAGGGGCGTCACGCCGCCACCCAGTTCGCAGTGCTTTTTCAGCGGCACGGTGGGCGGGAACAGCGTGATCTCGCCGAGATTGACGCGGCCAAGCGCGGTGTTCACCGCCGCCACTTTGTGTGGCGCGATGCAGCAAAACAGCTGCGCCGAAACATCTGGCGTGAAGTAGCATTCGAGGTTCAGGGTCGGGACGCACCCATACGAAATGTCGACGCCGCCGCCGATCGCCGACACATTGTCGCTTTCATCGGGCAACATGCCCGTGACGCCGACCTTCACATAGAGCTTGTCCTTGAACAGGTCGTCGGTCGCCGCCGGCCCCGCGAGCGCGAGGCCTGCCACCGCAGCCAGGGCTAAAACTTTGATCCCATTCATTGTCTACCCCTTCTGGAAATCCAGCTGGAATCAATATGTTCTCGTTGCGCTCTTGAAATAGCGATCCTTCTTTTGTCGCGATGTGACGCCCCGACGCACGGTCAGCTGCCGCATCCAAGAATATGACGCCGGCGTCACCTTGGTGTCTGAATTCATCGCTATGTGTCTGTTCAGGATTTTGGGTGCGGCTCGATGCCGCAAAGGTGACGCAAATCAGGCCAAAGCCCGACGAATTCCCTATCAACGATGCCAGGGTGCACACCGGGGAGGAACGGATGCCGAAATACTGGATCAAGGGCGCGCTGGCCGCAGTCTGCGGCGCGACATTATTGGGGCTGGTCGCTTGCGCTACGCAAACGGCTGAGCCGAAGAAAACGGAACAAGGCCAAACGGGCGCTGGCGCGCTAAAGGACGTCACGCTCACTGAGCAAAAGGGGCGGGAAGGGCGCACTCGCGATGGGTCGATGCTCCCGCCGCCGCCAGCACCGCCGCCGCCGCCGCCATTGGCTATGCCCCCGCCTCCCGCCGCCATGGTGCGCGCCGCGCCGCGGATTGGGATGGCAGCGCCGCCAGTGCTGCCGCCGCAGCGTCCCGCCGGCGACATCGATACCGAGCGCTACATGGATGTCGCGCCAAATCCGGTGAAGTCGGTGGCGCAAGAGCCGGTCAGCACGTTTTCGATTGATGTCGACACCGCAAGCTACGCCAATGTTCGTCGCTTCTTGAACGATGGGCGGCTGCCGCCGCGCGACGCGGTGCGCGTCGAAGAGATGATCAATTATTTCGACTATGACTATCCGCTTCCTGCCACACGCGAGCGTCCGTTTGAAACCACCGTGTCCGTGGTTCCAAGCCCATGGGGTCGTGGAAAGCAACTCGTGCATATCGGGTTGCAGGGTTACAATATCACGCCGCGCGAACGCCCGCCGCTGAATTTGTCGCTGCTGCTGGATGTGTCGGGTTCGATGAATGCGCCCGAAAAACTGCCTCTCGTCGTCAAGTCGATGAAGATGCTGGTGGATCAACTCACTGCGCGCGATCGGGTGTCGATTACCGTGTATGCAGGCGCCGCCGGCGCCGTGCTCGAACCTACGCTTGGCAACGAGAAAGGCAAAATCATAGCTGCGTTGGACAGCCTCTCTGCCGGCGGATCCACAGCCGGCGGACAGGGGCTTGCGCTGGCTTATCGCCTAGCCGAGCGCAACTTTGATCGTGGCGCCGTCAATCGCGTGATTATCGCCACCGATGGCGATTTCAATGTCGGCGTCACGGATGACCAGCGGTTGGAAGATTTTGTCGCCCGCAAACGCAGCACGGGGATTTATCTCTCTGTGCTCGGCTTTGGCGGCGGCAATTATAATGATCAGTTGATGCAAACATTGGCCCAGAAGGGCAATGGAACCGCAGCCTATATCGACACGCTGAACGAGGCGCGCAAAGTGTTCCACGATCAGATGCAATCGGCGCTGTTGCCGATCGCTGATGATGTGAAGATCCAGGTGGAGTTTAATCCCGCCCGCGTCGCGGAATATCGCCTGATCGGCTACGAAACGCGGATGCTCAATCGCGAGGATTTCAACAATGATCGCGTTGACGCTGGCGAAATCGGCGCCGGCGCCAGCGTGACTGCGATTTATGAGATCACGCCGCCCGGTGGTCCGATGCTGAATGATCCCTCGCGCTATGCGCCGGCCGCGCCGCCAAGCGCTGGCCGTGCGAGCGAGATCGCGTACCTGCGCATTCGCTACAAACCGCCGGGACTTCCGGACTCGATCCTGATCGAGCGTCCGATCGGTCCGCGTGATGTGCGCACCGACTTGGTCAGCGCGCCGGAATCGACGCGGTTTGCCACGGCGGTTGCGGGTTTTGGCCAACTGCTGCGCGGCGATCCGTTCCTGGATCGCGGCTTTGGCTACGAACAGGTGTTAAACTTGGCGCAGGGCGCCCGCGGGCGCGATGAATTTGGCTGGCGGGCGGAATTCACGCAGCTTGTGCGCGCCGCCAGCACCGCAAGCGCTGATCCTGAGCAAAGCAATCCTATCGGCCGACCAGAGCCGCAGCCGCGTCCCATGCCAATGCCGCCGCCTCCCCGGCGATAAAGTCCAGAATGATAATCGGGGCGTTCCGGTCCGATGCCATCGGATCGGACCCTGTCCCCGGCGCGGTATTGTCGGCTCGGGGTTGCCTGATTGGCATGGCCGATGGCGGCAATGGTTTGGGTGTTATCGCCGCCGCGGCGACAGATCCTCAATCACGAACAGGCGCGGCGAAAGGCTTTGCGCCGTGCGGCTTTCAGTGAGAGTTACACGCGTTGTCGCGCGCGCCGCATCCATCACGTCCCACGCCTTCAGCGCATAGGTTTGCGGATCAAGATAAAGCGTCAGCGCGCCATCAACGCGGTTGGCGCGATCGCGCACGGTGATCGCGAGATCTGTCCCGATTCGCGCCACCGCTGTCACGCGGGTATCGCGATCTAGATTGATGTTCGGTTTCAGAAGGTACTGCAGCGGCGTTTCGCCAATACCAACGCGTGTAGTGCTGCGCAGCGCCCTGTCGATCGTGGCGACATTCGTTCCATCGGCGACAACCAGAAACTGCGTTGGCGGATCATATTCAAATCGCAAACGCCCCATGCGATTGCCTTGGCCACGGGACAGATAAAACTGGCCAACCGTGCGGCCGCCGTCCGGTGCGGTTTGCCCAAAGCGGCCCTGGATGTTGCGCACGCGATTCAGGGCGGCGCTCGCCCGCGTCAAGGCGTCGGTTCGGGCTGCGTCCGTTAACGGGACTGGCGTCGCGCTGACGGCGCCCGATTGGGCGCGGGTGATCACACTTGTTTGCGCCGCGCTGATCGACAGCGGAGCAAAACCAGCAACAAGGGCGAAGGCCGAGACGGCGAGCAGGTACGTTTTCATGACGCCTTCATGCCCGCTTCAAATGGCGAAAAAAAGAGCCGATCACGTCAAAGATGTGGAGATGATGTTCATCTTCAAGTCATTCAGCGCTCATTCACAGTCCGCATCATGATTTCACGCCGCCCCGTTGGGCTCGCGGGCGATACAAGACCTTCCTGTTCCATGCGTTC
>JBIKVO010000094.1:0-9096 GCA_044356795.1 Caulobacterales bacterium | reverse complement strand
CGGACCGGTGACATATTCCCCATATTCGGCAGTGTTGGAGATTGAATAATTCATGTCGGCGATGCCGCCGGCATAAATCAAATCGACAATCAGCTTCACCTCATGGAGACACTCGAAATACGCCATCTCTTTTGAGTAGCCCGCCTCCACCAGCGTTTCGAAGCCCGTGCGGATCAACTCCACAAGCCCACCGCACAGCACCACCTGTTCGCCAAACAAATCGGTTTCGCACTCCTCACGGAAGCTGGTTTCGATCACGCCCGATCGCCCGGCGCCTAATGCACTGGCATAGGCCAAAGCAAGATCGAGCGTGCGGCCACTGGCGTCTTGGTGCACTGCAACGAGAGCCGGCACCCCGCCGCCCTTTTGGTATTCGCCGCGCACCGTATGGCCCGGCCCCTTTGGCGCCACCATCGCCACATCCACATCGGCCGGCGCCTCGATCAGTTTGAAATGGATATTGAAGCCGTGGCCGAACAGTAAGGTTTTGCCGGGTTTCAGATGGGGAGCGATCTCGTTCTTATAGATCGCCGCCTGCGACTCGTCCGGCGCCAGGATCATGATGACCTCAGCCCGGCGCGTGGCGTCCTCGACGGTGGTGACTGTCAAACCCTCAGCCTGCGCCTTGGCTGCCGTCGCCGATCCCGGCCGCAGCGCCACCAACACCGACTTCACGCCCGAATCGCGCAGATTGAGGGCGTGGGCGTGCCCCTGGCTGCCATAGCCCACGACCGCCACCGTCTTGCCCGTGATGAGCCCCAAGTCGGCGTCGCGATCATAATAGACACGCATGATTCTTCCCTCCGCGCCGGGAATTCCTCCGCTTGGCGCACCAAATTCCACAAACAGAGCGTGTTGCAGACGTTTTCATGCGCCGCGTCAAGCGTCGCACCAGCGCTTCAACGGCGCAGGCCCAGCGGCGGGCTCGGGTTGACCGCCGGCGGCGCCGGCAATGCGGGCGGCAGCGGAACCAAAGGCGGCCCATCGACGCCAATATCCACCAGCCAGCGCCAACGACCGTCAAAATCGCGCCGCCAGACAGAGACATACAGGCTCGGCGTTTCCTTGCCATCGGGCATCACAAAACGCCCGCGCCCCCATGTCCAGCCCATATCGCCCCGCGCCGAAACATCGGCCGCTTCCGGCGCCCAGAACAGCTTTGCACCGCCAGGCCAGCGCGCAAAGCGCTCCCGCACCCCATCTTTGCCGCGATAGGGCTCTCTCCCCGGGAGGAAAAACAACGCCTCCTCGTGGGCAAACTCCACAAACGCTGCGGGCACGCCTTTTTCCTGCGCAAAGCGGTTGAAAGCGCGATCCGCTTCCATCAATTCCGCCATACCGCCTTCAAGCAATGCCTGCTCCGTCTCGCTTCCCGCAGCCGCACTCAAGGCGGAGATTGCGGAAGCGGCCGCCCCTTGGGAGATGCACCGCCGCTCAAATGTGGTGAGCCCGGCGCCCTGGGCAATTTCGAGATAAGCAAACGCGCCGTCAGCGCAATTCGGGCTGGTCGCTTGACGCGGCTCCCCCGCCAAGGTTCCCGCGCGCAACGCAGTCGCCAGCAGGTGCTGGATCGACGCCGCCTGATCCTCGCGCAAACGGATCACCGTCGCGCTGTCGCCGCCCCACTGCGACCAACCCACCCGCGGATGACCGGTAAAACGCAGCAGCGTCATCCGGCTTGCCCCGGCAGCGGGACTGGTGAAACGCACCACGCGGGCGACGCCGCCTTCAACTTGCACAAACGTCAAGCGCGCCAGCAAGCCGCCCGGCGGCGGCGTCATCGCGCCTGCGCCGCCCTCCATGTCCGCCGCAACCAAAACACGCGCCCACTCCGGCTGGCCTGTGAAAGTCTGCTGTTGGCGGGCTTCGCTGTCGGCCGGATGTGCACCCCAAAGCCCCACAGCTAAGTACAGGGCGGCGACGGCTGCTTTCCAGGATTGCATTGGCCAGATTTGCATGGAAATGCGCCCTTCTCGCCAGCGCCGGTCGAACCCGGCCATGGGGGCGAGGATGTATCATCACGCAAGGCAATCGGGCAAAGGCCCGTCTCAGCGACGCCGCGGCGGCGGCGCAGGAAGCGGCGCCGGACGGGCGCCGATCACCGGCGGCGGCGGTGGCGTATCATCGCCGAGCAGGGCGAGTTCAGCGCGCCATTGACCTTGTTCGTCACGACGCCACACGCTGGAATAGCGGCCCTGTTCGCGCTGTGCACCGTTCTCCATGCGCACATATCGCCCGGTCGTCACGCCCAGGCTTTCATCACCGCTGACCCAAGCCTTCTCCGGCCCCCAATAGATCACGTCCTGATCGCTGGGCGCCGCCGGCGCTGGATACGCCAACGCCGCCTGATCCGCCCCGATATATTCGCCCTCCCGACGCGACAGCATCGACGCCGTCGGCGCCATCATTGCCCGCATCGCGGCCGCCCCGCCCTGCTCTAAGGCGATCTGGGCAAAGGCGCGATCGACCTCCAAGAGCGCCCGCTCTTTTGAGATTTCAGTGCGCATCAGCGATGCACAGCCGCCGACAAGCGCGACACACGCGACCAAACCGAGCACTCTCAAGGGTTTCATGACCCGCATTCTCCGCACTCCATGGCGGCGTCGCCGGTCTCACCCTGCCTCCATCCCCCGCCGGATGGAAAGCACGCCGGTCCGGCTGACTTCCACAAGACCTAAGGGGCGCATCAACTCGATGAACGCATCGATTTTGTCGCTCGCGCCCGTAATCTCGAAAATGAAGGAATGCAAAGTTGTGTCGACGACTTTCGCCCGAAAGATTTCAGAGACACGCAGCGCTTCGATCCGCACATTGCCTTCTGAGCGAACTTTAACCAAAGCCAGCTCTCTTTCGAGGCCCAAAGGGTCCTGGGTGACGTCCAATACGTGATGGACGGACACTATTCTTTCGAGTTGGGCTTTGATCTGATCGAGGATCAGCGCCTGCCCAGACGTCACAATCGTGATCCGCGACCGGTTCTCGGTGCGGTCGGCATGGGCGACCGTTAGGCTTTCGATATTGTAGCCGCGGGCCGAGAACAGCCCGACAACACGGGCGAGAACGCCCGGCTCGTCATCAACCAGGACGGCCAGAGTTCGGTGTTCGATGGGTTGGTCAACGCGGGGAGGCATAGACAAGGATTAGTCAAGCTAAAGCAAAGCCGCAACGCCTGGGCCGTCGAATTCCTCCAGGCTCGGTGTTTTTCGGCGCGCGTTCGGAGAAGCCTTAAGGAAAGACCACTAATGGTTCTTGGGCGACGCCGCCTAGCAAGGCTCCCTTTGACCAAGTTGACAAGCCTTGCGTTTCCAGCGCTGAGCCGTTGCGCGATCCATTGGACCGCCAATGCCGTTCCCCAAAAGATAGGCCATATTGTTGCAACCCAGCGCGACATTGAGATCGCACGCCCGCGACGCGCTTGAACGCGCTCCCACCGGATCGCGTGGACCGCCCAGTCCATCGATTTGGAACAGCGCCAAATTTGAACAGCTTTGTGGTTGCAACAGCTGGCAGGCACTCCGATACGACGCCCGCGCTCCAGGGAGATCGATTGCGCCGCCCGTACCCTTTTTTTGCACGGCGCCATATTGAAAGCACCCCTGCGCATCATTCAACGAACATGCGCGCTGGTAGGCAGTTCGCGCGCCACAAAGATCGCTTGGTCCGCCACGTCTATTTTGCAAGAGCTGCGCAAGCTGAATGCAAGAACCCGCTACTCCGCCGTCGCAACTCATGCGGAACGATCCGCGCGCTTGAACGGGATCGACGAGAGCACCCTGCCCATTCAAAAGCTGCACGCCAACATTGTGGCACGAAACCATACTACCAAATTGGCAGGCCGACTGAAAATTACGCAGTGCGCTGTCGAAGCGGCGCGCTTGGTAATCTAACTGGGCCATAGATTAGTAATACTCAGCGGTCTGCTTATCAGCCCTTGCGTTGTTTGAATACGCCAAGACTGACATCAGAGCGAATGTCAAAACCCCAAGCTTTAACAAAAATCGCAATAGCATTCGCATGTCTCCGATTTTAATCAGTCCATGAATAATCATTGTGAGCGGCTAAGTCGCCTGCATCATTTCAATCAGGTTGGCCGGATAAGGACTGACATAGGGACGCACAGCGAAGCGATCTCGGATGGTTTCGGGGCCGTCGGTCCATACCCCTTCCCATGGAATCGCCATCAGCGGCGGCGTTTCACGGCCATGACGCCACGCGCTGCAGATCACGTCCATCAACACGCCAAAGCCCTGCACCGGCGTAATCGCGCTCACGCCCACCGTCACGCTGAGAAACTGCGCCGAATAAGGATGGCCGAACTGGGCAAGTTGAAACGCGGAAATTGCAATTTCGTGCAGGGCGGTTGTGTCATAACCGGCAATGATGTGCCAGAGATCATGCGCCTGCAGGATGCGGGTGTTGAGCCAATCCAGCGGCTTGGGCAGCTCCGCCAAACCCAGCGCCGTGCGATCCAACACCTCCAAATCAAAATTATTCGCCACAAGCAGATCGTGGAACTGCCGGCCAAGCGAGCCCATAGGACACGCGGCAAGCGCCTCGAGAACGATGCGCTCGGGCCATGGCGCCTGCTGCACAGCGGCGGCAATCCCCGGATATGCAAGAACGGCCGCCGCACAGCGCGGCTGATAGGCTGGATCGGTAAAGCCGCCGAGTGCGGCGGTCCGCGCGGTGATGGAGGCTGCATCGAGGCGCCCGGCTGCCGCATCCTCAACAATGGCGCACCAGGCCGCAATCAAGGCGGCGGACGGCGGCAGGGCAGGATCGACGCACGGCGAGATGGCGGCGGCCATTACGGGCCTGCCTTGCCAACCTTGCGTCAACGCATCGAAATGGGCCGCGATCGCATCCGGTGCGCGAAACGCGACACGAGCCGCCTGCGCTGCAATCGCCATCCGCGCGGCGTCAGAAAGCGCCCAAGCGGCCTGTTTCGCATCCGCGGCAGCCTGTAAGACCCTTGTCCCATCCCATGCCTGCTGTTGAAAGCCGACCTCGAAAACGGATCGCAGCGCCAGATTGATCATGCCGTCTCAGTCCCTGCCAGCCTATGTCCCGGCCAGCGCGGCGGCCAGCCGTTGTTGATCGACAATCACTTGCCGCACACGCCACGCCCGCAAACGGTCGCTGGGCGACGCGTCGATCGCCGCCCGGATTGTCACGCCGCAGCGAATGTCGAAGGTGGGCGGGGCGTCAAACGCCAATTGCGCATTTTTGGCGCAGTCGGCCTGCTGGAAACCGGCGCCGATATACGCAGCCAGATCAATCAGATAGGAGGGGCTGCCCTCCACCGGCGGGGTGCGCACGCGTTTGCCGGATTTGAGATAGGTCCAAGTCATTTGCCGGCCGCCGCCCGGCAGGCTGTGGCTTTCATGAGACGGGCCGAAATGGCGCAGGATGTCGGCTTCCACATCTGCGATCAGCGGGGCCCGCGCTGGCGAAAATGTCGCCTCCCGACGAACCGTGCCCACAGTTTCGGTTCCGCCCTGGGCAACGAACAGACCCAGCAGCCAGGTCAAACCATCCTTGCCGGCGTATAATTCGTCATGCAGTTGGCGGGCCTTGGCCGGCAACTCGAACGCGCGCGGCTCAATCCGGATCGAGAAATCACCGGCCATGCATGCCAGAATGTTGCGCGCATCCTCGCGGGTCAGGCCCGGGCGCAGGCCGCCCAGATCATCGACGGGCTGATCGGCGGCGCGCGGCGGCGTCGTCACCACGGCCGGACAACGACGAAAGGAAGCCTCCTGAAGGGCGGCGGGCTTCACAGTGTGGTCCCCCGGCATCCGGCTGATCCCCTCAAATATCAAGAACCCGACAGCGACGATTGCGGCCAAAGCCACCAACCCCGCCAACCAAGCCCCGATCTTGCCAAGCATACTCCGGCCTCCCCTATGCTGGCGCCAGAGCTAACAGCGTGCGCGACGCGAGGCAAACCACGCACTACATCATCTCCATGCATGCCTTCGCCGGATTGCTTGACCACCTGCTCCTGTCGCCGCGCCGCAGCGTGAAGCTGCAGATTCTGGCGGACTATTTTAAAGCCACCCCCGACCCCGAGCGCGGTTATGCGCTGGGCGTAATCGCCGGCGAAGTGCGTATCGCCGCCGCCCGCCCGAGCGCGCTGCGGGCGCTGGCGGCGAGCCGGATCGACCCTGAGTTGTTCGCCCTCAGCTATGACTTTGTGGGCGATCTGGCCGAGACGGTGGCTCTGATCTGGCCGGCCGCCGCCACCAATCAGGCGCCGCCCCACCTGACGGATGTGGTCGAAGCGCTTCAGGACGCAACACCGGCCGCCGCCATCGCCCTCATCCCGGCTTGGCTGGACGCCCTGAGCGCCACCGATCGCTGGGCGCTGTTGAAAATATGCACCGGAGGCCTGCGGATCGGGGCTGGCGCGCGGCTGGTGAAACAAGCGCTCGCCGATTGGGGGCATCAGCCGGTGGCCGATATCGAGGAGGTATGGCCAGGGCTTTCGCCACCGTATCGCGATCTGTTCGCCTGGCTTGAGGGCCGCGCGCCAAGGCCCGAACCGCGCCCCGGCGCGCGTTTCCGGCCGGCGATGTTGGCCCATCCGTTTGATAAAGAGGCCAGCGACGCCCTCGATCCAGCCGATTTCGCGATCGAGTGGAAATGGGATGGCGTGCGCGTCCAAGCCGTACGCCATGGCGCCGAACGCCGCCTTTTCACACGCAATGGCGACGACATCACCGCAGCATTCCCAGACCTCGCCGAGGCGCTGGCCTTCGAGGGGGTGCTGGACGGGGAATTGCTGGTGCGCGACAGCGACGGCCAGCCGGCGCGATTCGCGGTGCTGCAGAAACGGCTGAACCGCAAGAACCCCGACCGAAAACTGATGGCGGCTTCGCCGGCCTTCATGCGCTGCTATGACGTGTTGGTGGATGGTAGGCGCGATGTCCGCGCGCTGCAGTTGCGCGAACGGCGGTCCGTGCTGGAAGCGATCACCGCCAGCGCCGGGCCGCGGATTGATCTGTCGCCGCTGGTTGTTGCGCCCGATTGGGCGAGCTTGCAAAGCTTGCGGGCGCGTCCGCCCCATCCCGCCATCGAAGGGCTTATGCTGAAACGCTGGGACAGTCCTTATGTCGCGGGGCGACCCACTGGCCTTTGGTGGAAATGGAAACAGGCGGCCAAGACAGTCGATTGCGTACTGATGTACGCCCAACGCGGCCACGGCAAACGCAGCGCCATGTTCTCCGATTTCACCTTCGGTTGCTGGGACAAGGATGGCCGCCTATCGCCGGTCGGCAAGGCTTATTTCGGCTTCACCGATGCGGAACTGAAAGAGCTTGACGCCTTTGTCCGCGCCAATACCGTCGAGCGTTTTGGCCCTGTGCGGGGCGTCCGCGCCGAGCCTGATCACGGCGTGGTATTGGAGATCGCGTTTGACGGCTTGAGCCCATCGAACCGGCATCGCTCCGGCATCGCGATGCGGTTCCCGCGCATTGCGCGCATTCGCTGGGACAAGCCGCCGCGGGAGGCTGACACGCTGGCGCAGCTTGCCGCGTTGATGGAGTAACCTGACGGCGCGGCGAATCGGTTTCCCATCGCCAGAGGACACTGCCATGAGCCCCCCCCAGAAACGCATCACCCTGCCAGACCCGATGTCGCTGCCGAGCCTGGAGCAGCTTTGGGCCCGGTATGGCGGGCAGGTGTTGGACGGACTTCTGGCGGTGGTCGGCGCGGTTGTGGTGCTGATTGTGGGTTTGTGGTTTGCCGGCTTTGCGGCGCGCGCCATCAAGCGCTTCGCCAAACGCAGCTCGCATCTCGACGATACGCTCGGCGCATTTTTCGCCTCGGTGGCGCGGTGGGCGATTTGGGCCTTCACTGGCGTTGCGGTGTTGTCCTTCTTCGGCATCGACACAACCAGCGTGGTGGCGGTGTTGGGGGCAGCGACCCTAGCGATCGGCCTGGCGTTGCAGGGCACGCTGTCCAATGTCGCTGCAGGCGTGATGCTGATCGTGTTTCGGCCGTACAAGATTGGCGACTTTGTTGAGGTGGCCGGCAAGCGCGGGGTGGTGCGCGATGTGCGGCTGTTCACCACCGAACTGGACACCGTGGATAATGTGCGGGTGTTTTTGCCCAACAGCCAATGCTGGGGTGCTGCGATCTTGAACTTTTCCAGCAACGGCACGCGCCGGATTGATCTGGATCTGGTGCTGCCTTTCGACGCCGACATCCCACACGCGCGCGCGATCGTGTTGGCGATTGCAGGCGCCCATCCGGCTGCCCTGGCGGAGCCCGCGCCGTTTGCCCGGGCGGATCGCTTGACCGACTATGGCGTGGTGTTGGCGCTGCGGGTGTGGACGAAGACTGACACGATGCTGGTTCTGCGCCACGATCTGTTGGAAACAGTGCCGCCGGCCCTCCAGGCGGCGGGTCTTGGCGTCACCTATCCAACCAGCAAGAGCCTCGAATATGCGATGACCTGAGGCGCGAACGGCTTTTCGCTTGAAACCGGCGGCAAGGGCCTTACCCTTGCGCAAACGTCAACGATGCACGCGGAACACGAACGGGGTCGCCATGCGCTTTGAAGGCACTGACAATTATGTCGCCACGGATGATCTGAAGGTGGCCGTGAACGCCGCGATCACCTTGCAGCGACCGCTGCTGGTGAAGGGCGAACCAGGCACCGGCAAAACCGTTCTGGCGATCGAAGTGGCCAAGTCGCTCGGCGCGCCCTTGATTGAGTGGCACATCAAGTCGACCACAAAGGCCAATCAAGGGCTCTACGAGTATGATGCGGTGATGCGGCTGCGCGATTCACAGCTTGGCGATCCGCGCGCCACCGAAATTGGCAATTACATCAAGCGCGGGAAATTGTGGGAGGCCTTTGAAGCCGACGTGCGCCCTGTGCTGCTGATTGATGAAATTGATAAGGCCGATATCGAATTCCCGAATGATCTCCTGCAGGAGCTCGATCGCATGGAATTCTATGTGTATGAGCTTAATCGCACGGTGAAAGCCCACCAGCGTCCGATCGTGATCATCACCTCGAATAATGAAAAGGAATTGCCGGACGCCTTTTTGCGACGCTGTTTTTTCCACTATATCCGCTTCCCCGAT
>JBIKVO010000093.1:0-9190 GCA_044356795.1 Caulobacterales bacterium | reverse complement strand
TGTGAAGGGGTTTTGATCTGCCGCATGCAGCCGCCTGGCGCCGGCGTCAATCACAGCACTCTGCAACGCAGCCGCAAACGCCCCGCCCGCCGAGCCTATGTCCAACTCCAGAATGGGCGATGAAACGCCACGCCGCCAAAGCGGTTTCGACGCCGTCTCCCATCATCGCGAAACGGGGCGAAATGTCTGCAAACCCGCGCTCAAGAGGCGGCGCGAGAGGTGCGTCACGAATTGGCCTTATCAACCAATGTCACCACATCGCCCATGATGGCGGTGATTTTGAAGTCCTTCGGCGTGTAGACGCCTGCAACGCCCATTTGCTTCAACAGCAATTCATCCGCAGGCGGAATAATGCCGCCCACGACAACGGGAATCTTGTCCAACCCGTCCGCGCGCAACAGGCCCACAACCTCCTGCACAAGATCAAGGTGCGAGCCCGACAGGATCGACAACCCAATCGCGTGCGGCTTTTTCTCTTTCGCCGCCGCCACAATTTCAGCCGGCGTCAGGCGGATGCCCTCATAGATCACCTCCATGCCGACCATCCGTCCGCGCGCGGCGATCTGCTCAGCGCCATTGGAATGGCCATCAAGGCCAGGTTTTCCGACCAGGAAACTCAGTTGCCGCCCCAGGCGCTGCGACAACGCTTCAACCCGCCCCTTCACCGTTTCCACATCGTCATCACCGCCCGTATCGATCACAAGGGCAACACCCGTTGGCGGCCGATATTCGCCATAGATGCGGCGCAAGCGATCCCCCCATTCGCCTGTCGTCACACCCGCCTTCGCACAGACGATGGATGCGGGCATGATATTGCGGTCTTCCTTGGCGGCTGCGTCGAGATCGGCCAAGGCTGCTTGCGCGGCTGCTTCATCGCGGGCTGCGCGCCAAGCCTTGAGGCGCCCGATCTGTTCGGCTTCAACGCTGAAATCGACGCGCTCGATCGCGCCATCGCCAGTCGAAAGCGGCGAGGGTTCGGTGGTGGTAAACCGGTTGACGCCAACGACCGTCAAAGCGCCATTTTCGATGCCGATTACACGGGCGCGATTGGCCTCCACCAATTGGCTTTTCATGTAGCCGGCTTCGACCGCAGCAACCGCCCCGCCCATCGCCTCGATGGCCGCCAACGCAGCAAGCGCGCCAGCCTTCAACTCCGCCACTTTTGCCCCGATCACATGGCTGCCGTCGAAGATGTCTTCAAACTCCAGCAGATCCGTTTCAAACGCGAGGATCTGCTGCATGCGCAACGACCATTGCTGATCCCACGGCCGCGGCAACCCAAGCGCTTCGTTCCACGCCGGCAATTGCACGGCGCGCGCGCGCGATCCCTTCGACAGCGTAACGGCCAGCATTTCCAACAGAATGCGATAAACATTATTCTCCGCTTGCGGCTCCGTGAGGCCGAGAGAATTCACTTGCACCCCATAGCGGAAGCGACGGAACTTTTCATCCTGCACATCATAGCGCGTGAGGCCCAACTCGTCCCACAGCTCTGTGAATGCGCGCATCTTGCACAACTCCGTGATGAAGCGAATGCCCGCATTCACGAAGAAACTGATGCGATTAAACACCAGCGGGAATTGCGCATCCGCAACTTCCCCGCGCGCTTTCACGGTGTCCAGCACCGCAATCGCGGTGGCGAGCGCGAACGCCAATTCCTGCTCCGGCGTGGCCCCGGCTTCCTGCAGATGGTAGCTGCAGACATTCATCGGATTCCATTTCGGCGTTTCCGACAGTCCCCACGCGATCGTATCAGCAGTCAGCTTCAAGCTTTGTCTGGGGGGGAAAATATACGTGCCGCGCGACAAATACTCTTTGATGATGTCGTTCTGCGTTGTACCCTGCAACGCCGTGCGATCGGCGCCCTGTTCGTCTGCAAGCGCCACATACAGGGACAACAACCATGCTGCCGGCGCATTGATCGTCATCGACGTGTTCATTTTCGCAAGCGGGATCTGATCAAACAGCGCGCGCATATCGCCTAGATGCCCAATCGGCACGCCGACTTTTCCCACCTCGCCGCGGGCAAGGATATGATCAGCGTCGTAACCGGTCTGGGTCGGCAGATCGAACGCCACCGACAGGCCCGTCTGGCCTTTAGCGAGGTTCTGGCGATAAAGCGCGTTGGATTTCGCCGGCGTCGAGTGGCCGGCATAGGTGCGGAAAATCCACGGGGCATCGGGGGCATGTTGAAACGCGGACGCTTGTTCGCGCGACGATTTTTCACTCATGGGTTTGGGCTCCGGCGGACCACTTATGCCCACGCTGCAGTGCAGCGCAAGGGCGCGGCCTTGCCGCCTTACCGCGCGCAAACAGCGCAACAGGCGTCGGCGCCGCCCCTGCGGCATGGCGGCTTGCCGATGCCCCTGCACGGCCCGTGCATCGCGGCTGACACAGCGTAGATGGACGCGGCGTAGATGAACACAATACCGGCGCCTCATCTGACGGCGCGCCATTGCATCCCTGCCAGTGCGGCCCTGCCAGTGCGCCCCTGCCAGTGCGCCCCTGCCAGTGCATCCCTGCCAGTGCATCCCTGCCAGTGCGCCCCTGCCAGTGCATCCCTGCCAGTGCATCCCAGCCGATGCATCTCTGACTGGACGCGTTCGCCGCATCCGCGCCGCCGCATCCCAAGGCCGGCCAAGGAATCGCCTCACAGGCCCTTCGGGAGGGCGCGCACAAACATGTTGTTTTTCAATGCGCTACCAACGCCCGCCGACAAGGCCCTCGCCGCCGCCCCGAACGACAAGCTGGAGGCGCAGGCTTTGGCGGCGCATCCGACCTATCGGCAGTTGCACGACGCGGTTTTTGGCGGCATTCTTCGCAGTTGCAATATGACGCGATCACGGGAGCGGCACACGATGGCGGGCGAAAGCGCAGTAAAGGCAACAGCTCTGAAAGACCTTTACGACATCGGCGAAATCCCCCCAGCCTTCCATGTTCCTGAGAAAATGTATGCCTGGGCCATCCGCAAAGAGCGCCACGGGCGCCCGGAAACGGCGATGCAGGTGGAGGTTGTTCCGACCTGGACGATCGGCGAGGACGAAGTGCTCGTGCTCGTCATGGCGGGCGGGGTTAATTATAATGGCGTGTGGGCGGCGCTGGGGGAACCGGTCAGTCCGCTCGATTTCCACGCCAAACCCTATCACATTGCCGGCTCGGACGCGTCTGGCGTGGTGTGGGCGGTCGGCTCCAAGGTCAAGCGCTGGAAGCCGGGCGATGAGGTGGTGGTGCATTGCAACCAGGACGACGGCGACGACGAGGAATGCAATGGCGGTGACCCGATGCTGTCACCATCCCAGCGCATCTGGGGATATGAAACGTTTGACGGCGCTTTTGCGCAATTTGCCCGCGTGCAATCGCGCCAACTGATGCCGCGGCCCAAGCATCTCACATGGGAAGAAAGCGCCTGTTACACGCTCACTCTGGCGACGGCGTATCGGATGTTGTTTGGCCACGAGCCCCATATTCTGCAGCCGGGCCAGCATGTTCTGGTGTGGGGCGCATCGGGTGGTTTGGGGGTGTTTGCGACACAACTTGCCGCCGTAACCGGCGCCCACGCCATCGGTGTCGTCTCCGATGAAAGCAAGGCGGAGTATGTGTTGTCGATGGGCGCGAAAGCCGTGCTCAATCGCAAGAATTTCAATTGCTGGGGTCAATTGCCGAAGGTGAACGGTCCCGAGTTTGACGCCTACATGAAAGAGACGCGCAAATTCGGCAAAGCGATCTGGGACATCACCGGCAAGCGCGACGTGGACATGGTGTTTGAGCATCCAGGCGAAAGCACGTTTCCGGTATCGGCGTTTGTGGCCAAGCGCGGCGGCATGGTGGTGATCTGCGCCGGCACCACGGGCTTTAATCTGACGATGGACGCGCGGTTTTTGTGGATGCGCCAGAAGCGTGTGCAGGGCAGCCACTTTGCGCATTTGAAGCAGGCCGCCGCCGCAAACCAATTGGTCATCGACCGCCGCATTGACCCCGCCATGAGCGAAGTTTTTCCATGGTCGCGCATTCCCGAAGCGCACGAGAAAATGCTCGATAACAAGCATTTGCCCGGCAATATGGCGGTTCTGGTGTGTAGTCCGCGGTCTGGATTGCGCACATTCGAGGATGTGCTCGAAGCGGCGCAAGCGCATGGTTAAATGGCCATTGCCGCTGCGGCGATTTCGGTGATGGCGTCCCAACGCCGCTCGGCCAGCAACGCATCCGGCGCGAGCCAGGAACCGCCCACGCACGCCACCGTTTTCAGCGCAAGATAAGCCGGTGCGTTCGCAAGGCCGATCCCGCCGGTGGGGCAAAACGAGATTTCCGACATCGGGCCCTGCCACGCCTTCAACATCGCCGCACCGCCCGCCTGTTCGGCAGGAAAGAATTTCTGAACGAAAAAGCCGTGTTCGGCGAGCGTCATCACCTCGCTTGCCGTGGCGGCCCCCGGCAATGCTGGCGCGCCACATGATCGCAGCGCATCACGCAATGCAGGCGTTGTGCCCGGCGTGACGATAAATTGCGCGCCAACGCGCAACACGTCATCGATTTGAGCGGGCGTGCGCACGGTGCCCGCGCCCACAACAAGGTCCGGCGCAGCCGCCCGCATCGATGCAATCGCATCCAGGGCCGCCGGCGTTCGCAACGTGACTTCGCACACCGTGACGCCGCCTTGCGACAACGCAATCGCCAAGGGCGCTGCATGATCACGATCATGCAGCGTCAAGATCGGCATCACTTTCGCCCCCAAAAGAAACTCAAAACCATCAGGCATGTTCGGCGCTCCAGTGCGCATCATCGGCGTGGGCGAGTGCAGGGGCTGCCCCCGTGCGTGCGGGAAAAACGCCGCCGCCATGATTGGCGGGGGCCGTATGCGCACGGAAAAGGCCGAACAAATCACGCCCGACACCGTAGGGATTCCGTTGATGGGCGGGCGCAGCGGCTGGCTTGCGCGCAGCCAAGGCGTCAGCGGAAACCTTCAGTGTCAGGCGCCCTGTTTCACCATCCAGCCGGATCACATCGCCATCCTGCACGCGTGCAATCGCACCGCCATTCACGGCTTCCGGTGTGACATGCAATGCCGCCGCAACCTTGCCGCTCGCGCCCGACATCCGCCCATCCGTCACCAGCGCCACCTTGAAGCCACGGTCGAGCAGCGATGACAAAGCCGGGGTCAATTTGTGCAATTCCGGCATGCCATTCGCGGATGGCCCCTGAAACCGAATAACGGCGACATGATCACGATCAAGCTTTCCCGCTTTGAAAGCGGTGAGAAAATCATCTTGATCATCAAACACGATTGCGGGGGCCTCAATCACGCGATGCACCGCCGCCACCGCGGACGTCTTCATGATGGCCTGGCCCAAATCACCCGTGATCAGCCTGATGCCGCCTTCCCCACTGAAAGGATCATCGCAGCCGCGCAACACGTCGCGATCATGCGATTGCGCCGCCCCCGGCCGCCATGTCACGCCGCCATCGCTGAGCATCGGCTCTTGCGTGTAGGCGCTCAAGCCAGGGCCGAACACGGTTGCGATGTCGCCATGCAGAAGACCGTGATCCATAAGTGTGCGGATGCAATAGGCAATGCCGCCGGCTGCATGGAAATGGTTCACATCGGCCTGCCCGTTGGGATACACGCGCGCGATCAGCGGCGTGACGGCAGACAGCGCGGCCATATCCTCCCAACGCATATCATAGCCAACCGCCCGCGCCATCGCGACCAGATGCAGCGTATGATTGGTGGATCCGCCCGTCGCCAACAAACCCACCACCGCATTCACAAGACTGCGCGCGTCAATCATCTCACCAAAGCGCGCGCCACCGTCACGCCCCAGTGCTACAGCCCGTTGTGCAGCGGCGCGCGTCAAGGCGTCCCGCAATGGCGTGTTGGGATTGATGAAAGCAGCACCCGGCAGGTGCAAGCCCATCATCTCCATCAGCACTTGATTGGAATTGGCGGTGCCGTAAAACGTGCATGTTCCAGGGCCGTGATAGGACGCCATTTCCGCCGCCAGCAAGGCATCGCGCGATGCCTTGCCCTCGGCATAACGCTGGCGCACGGCGGCCTTTTCCTTGTTCGGCAGGCCAGACGGCATCGGCCCCGCCGGAATGAAAAGGACCGGCAAATCGCCATAACTGGCCGCTCCAATGAACAGGCCGGGCACAATCTTGTCGCACACGCCGAGCATCACGGCGGCGTCGAACACATCGTGGGACAGGGCGATCGCTGTCGCCATTGCAATGGCGTCGCGCGAGAACAGCGACAATTCCATGCCCGGCCGCCCCTGCGTGACGCCATCACACATTGCCGGCACGCCACCGGCAAACTGGGCCGCGCCCTTTGCCGCGCGCGCTGCCTCCTTGATGATGTGGGGATATCCTTCAAACGGCTGATGCGCACTGAGCATGTCGTTATAGGCAGACACAATCGCAATATTGGGCGCAAACAGGGCCTGCAGGGCGCTTTTGTCTTCACCGCTTGCCGCAATCGCGTGCGCGAGGTTTCCGCACGACGCGCGCGCGCGCCCGCGCTCCTGGCGGATCTGTGCCTGCACCATTGCAAGATAGGCCGCACGCGACGCCTTCGAGCGCGCAACGATGTCTGCTGTCACGGCAGCAATTGTCGGATGAAGCGTCATCACGATCTCCCTATTCACGCCAGCTTCGGCCATGGCCTGCGATCAGTGCGAACGCCCCGCCCGGCCCCCAACTGCCGGACGCATAGGGTTTGGGCCCACCGCCGCGCGCTTTCCAACCCGCGATGATGGGATCAATCCATTCCCATGCCGCATCCACTTCATCGCGGCGCACAAACAAAGTCGAATTGCCCGACAGCGCATCCAGCATCAGTCGTTCGTAAGCGATGCGACGCACAGTGCGGCTTGGCGAATCCAGCGACAGATTCAGCGCCAATTCTTCAAGCGGCATCGAATCGGCGGTCAATCCTGGGCGCTTGTTCATCAGCGACAGCGACACGCCCTCCTTCGGCTGCAAATGGATGACCAATTGATTGGCCGGCAACGTGGCTGGACCGAAAATCGAGTGCGGCACATCGCGAAACTGAACAACGATTTCGGTGCGCCGTTCCGCCAGCCGCTTTCCGGTGCGCAGAAAAAACGGCACGCCCGCCCAGCGCCAGTTTTCGATCTCTGCCCACAACGCCACAAAGGTTTCCGTTTGACTGTCCCGCCCCCCTTCCTGGGCATAACCGCGCACCGATGCGCCATCTGCAACGCCTGAACCGTACTGGCCACGCACGGTGTGCGTTTCGATCATGTCGGCCGACATTGGCTTCAAGCTGCGCAGCACTTTCACCTTCTCGTTGCGCACGCTTTCGGGATCAAACCGCGCGGGCGGCTCCATCGCGAGCAGGCAAACGAGCTGGAGAATATGGTTTTGAACCATGTCGCGCAGCGCGCCATAATCATCATAATAATCCCAGCGATCTTCCACGCCCAGCGTTTCAGCCACTGTTATCTGCACATGATCGATGGACCGCGCATTCCACAGCGGCTCAAAGATCGTATTGGCAAAACGCAACGCCAACAGATTTTGCACCGTCTCCTTGCCGAGATAGTGATCGACGCGCATGATCTGGCGTTCAAAAAACGCTTCGCTCACAGCCATATTCACTGCGCGGCTCGACGCCAGATCTTTGCCGATCGGCTTTTCCAACACGACACGGGCGGCGTCAGTGATCAGCCCAGCCTGCTTCAAACCCATGCAGATCCGGCCATAAAGGCTTGGGCTGGTGGACAGATAAAACAACCGATCGTGACGATCAGCGATCAAAGCCTGCAGCGGCTTGAGTGCGTTGGGATCGGTGGCGTCCAGGCCGAGATAGTGCGTGCGCGCGCACAAGCGATCCAGCGAGCCGCCCGGCAACCCGGAAGGATGCGAAATGGCTGTGGCCAGATGATCGCGGAACGCCTCGGTGGTCATTGGCGACCGCGACACCGCCACGATCGCCAAATCATCCGGGAGCAGATGATCACGCTCCAACGCGGCAAGCGAGGGGAACAACATCCGACCCGCAAGATCGCCGGTGGCGCCAAACAGCACGAGCGCAGGACTTGCAGCAGCGGGGGGCATCAATCGCTCCTTCACGGTGTTTTTCGGCTCAACGCGGCGCGTAGGCGAGACGCAAGAGATTGGTCGCGCCGGGCGTGCCAAACGGCACCCCGGCGAGAATGATCAAACGCTGGCCGGGCTGCGCCAGTCCGATGCGCACCGCCAGTTCGGCAGCTTTGTCGGTCATATCGTCAAGATCCAATGGCTGATCCATCACCCGCGGCTCAAGCCCCCACCCCAGCGCGAGCCGGCGCGCGACCGTGAGATGCGGCGTCAGCGCCAGCACACGCTGCAGCGGCCGTTCCCGCGCCAAGCGCCGGGCTGTCGCGCCGCCGGACGTGTAGGCGACCAGGCATCCAGGCCGAATTGCATCGGCCGCACGCTTGGCCGCCGCCGACAAGGCGTCCACGTCGGCGTCTTCGGCTTGCGCGTGTTCAGCGTCCATCAGGCCCGGCCACAGGGGATCACGCTCCACCCGCTCGATGATCCGCGCCATCATCGCGACCGCCTCGACGGGAAACTGGCCTGCTGCACTTTCCGCCGACAGCATCAAAGCATCTGCGCCCTCATACACAGCGTTGGCCACATCGCTGGCTTCAGCGCGCGTGGGCGTGGGCGCGTGCACCATCGAGTCGAGCATCTGTGTTGCAACAATCACCGGCGCGCCACGCCGCCGCGCTGCGCGCAGGATGCGCTTTTGCGCCACGGGCACCTCTTCTGGATCCAACTCGACGCCGAGATCGCCGCGCGCCACCATCACGCCGTCGCAATAGTCGAGAATTTCCTCAAGGCGATCCAGCGCCGCCGGCTTTTCGATCTTGGCGAGTGCTGCCGCACGACCTTCCAGCAGGCGCTTCAGCAACGCCATGTCGGCGGCGTTCTGCACAAATGAGAGCGCCACCCAATCGACGCCGATCTCCATCGCTGCCGCGAGGTCGGCATAATCTTTTTCCGTAATCGGCGACAAAGGCAGCACCACGCTTGGCACATTGACGCCCTTGCGATTGGAGACAATGCCGGCCAACGTCACCTCGGCATGTGCGAAATCAGCGCCGCAGTCGCGCACAATCAAGCGCACCCGGCCGTCATCGATCAGCAGCGGCGCGCCAGGCTTAAGCGCGGCGAAGATTTCAGG
>JBIKVO010000479.1:0-2508 GCA_044356795.1 Caulobacterales bacterium | reverse complement strand
TTCATCTTGGCGCCGCTGAGATCGATCTCGATCGTCGTCGCTGCCGCCTCGGTGGCGATCGCAAGCGGCATGAACTGCAGCGGCGCCAGATCACGCGCTCTCGTCGGCTTCTCCGGCGCCGGGAACCCCAAATGGCGATCCCTTCGCGCGCCCTCCGCCCCTCGAGCGTGCGCGCGAGGCCAGCGGTGGGGCGAATGGCCAGGCGCCACTCGGGACCAAGTGCAAAGAGGAGGACAGGACCGCCGAAACCATTGACGGCTAATCAAACTAAGCTAACGTGACCCACGACTGGAGGCCGACATGCGCCAAGTAACAATCCATAACGCCAAGACCCAGTTGTCCCGGTTGATCGAAGCCGCAATGGCGGGTGAGGACATTGTCATCGCCAAAGGCGACACCCCGATGGTGCGCCTGGTGCCTATAGTCAAAGGCGGCTTCCGGATGGGTCTGCTGGGCGCCGCGCTGGGCCCAGGGCCAGATTTCCTGGCCCCGGCGACAGACGAGGATCTTGCCGCCTGGGAAGGCCAGCCCGGACAGACGGAGGGCGCCGGTCCGTGACCGCCGTCCTGCTTGATACGCATGCCTGGACCTGGAGCTTGTCTTCGGACAGCCGGCTATCCGCCGCGGCGCTGGCCGAGATTGCGGGCGCCGAGCTGGTCCTGGTAAGCCCGATCAGCTTTTTTGAAATCTCCCAGAAGGTCAGGCTCGGAAAATGGCCCGAGATGGCTCCCTTTATCGGGCGCCTGGATACGCTTCTCTTGGAGCAGGGTGGCGTGCCAGCAACCTTCACGCCCGAGATTTGCCTGCGGGCTGGCTTGATGGACTGGGATCACCGCGATCCCTTCGACCGACTGATCCTCGCCACAGCGCAACTCATGAACGTATCCCTGATCTCCGCCGACACGGTCTTTGACGGTCGCGTCACCCGCGTATGGTGAAGTTGCCAATGCGGCCCTGATTGTCCGTCGTCAGATGCTCTGAGACATTTGCCGCCGCAGCGTTGCGAGGGCCTGGCTCATCCAAGTTTGATGCTCGGCGGCGTACAGTTGGTGCTGCAAGCCGCGATTGGCGAATTTCATGCGTTTGATCCCTTGGCGCTCGGCCAGGATCGCGTCGCCGCGCCCGAAATAGATGTCGGCCGGCGTCAGGTTCTGCAGGCTTTCGTGGGCGCGGATATTGGCCTCGTCAGGGACGAAGGCTGCGATGCGCTGTTCGAGGTCGCCCGGCAGAGAAGCGTTCTCGAGAAGAATGCGGATCTTCATCGTCTGATGCCAACGCTCGATCTTGCCTTGGATGTGTGGGTGCAATGGCGCGCCGCGACTGTGCTTGATGGCGCGCTTGTCCAGCCATTTGGCGAAATCACCGCTGACATAAGATGGTCCGTTGTTGGACAATAATCGCGGGCGCGCGAGTTGGGGCGCCTGGTCAAGGCCGGAAAAGGCAAGCGCTTGCGTGAGCGTCGCGCCCGCCATTGTCCTCGGACCAATGGCGGACAATGGCTCGCCATCATCGGCGCGCAGGGTCGGCGACAAGCGCCAGGCGACGGTGAGGCGCCGCATGTTGGTCAAAGCTGGGCGGGGCCAGCGCGCGCCCACTTTCATGGCGGACGGCCTTGCGGGCTGTGTAACGTATCGTCTGGACATTGCCGTTAAGGCGATTGGCTATGGGCGCCTGCTGGAACACCTGATTGCGGAGGGTCCACAGGCGATGCGTCACGTCATGACGACACGCATGAATGGCGCCATGAGCCTTCAGCGCGAGCCCTTTCTCGGCGCTGGCCATGAGGAACGCGACCCTGCGCGGCGGGGCTATGCACGGCTACAAACCCAAGCGCGTCGACACCCCGGCCGGACCCCTGCATTGCGATGGTCCCAAAACCGCCCGCGCGCCCGAGCCTTTCTATCCGCAAAGCCTGGAGCGCGGGCGCCGTTCGTGCCGCGCGGTGATGCGCGCGTCCGCCGAAATGTATGTCAAAGGCGTGTCGACCCGCGCGGTCGAAACCATATTGGCTGCATTCGGCATTGAGGGGCTGTCGTCCACCCAAGTCAGTCGCGCAACGAAACGGCGCGACGATGATCGCGAAGCCTGGCGCCAGCGCCCGCTTGGTCGGCGCCGATATGGCGTCCTTCATGCGCGTGATGAAAAACCCGCGAGCACGGCGGCGGCGATGATTGCGCCGTCCTCAGCGCCATCGGCATCGACGACGACGGGCGCAGGCGCGTATGGAGCGTCTCGATCAAAGTATCGCAAGCCGAAACAGATTGGCGCGCCGTCCTCGACAGCCTTGTTTCACGCGGACTTCAAGGCGTTGCATTCATCACGTCCGATGATCACGCAGGGTTGAAAGCGGCGCGCAAAGCCGTCTTGCCAGGCGCGCGCTGGCAGCGCTGCCAATTCCGTCTGGCGCAAAACGCCATCCACCACGCGCCAAACATCCATATTCGGGCGATGATTGGCGAAGCGCTGCGTGACATAGGAAACGCGCCCTGCCTCCCGGCCGCTGAAGCG
>JBIKVO010000477.1:0-2511 GCA_044356795.1 Caulobacterales bacterium | reverse complement strand
AGGCGATGGGTTTGAAGGCCGTGGTGGAAACCGGGTGATGTCGCCGGAAGCCACGCTAAAAGCCTGGGAGTTTGCGTCCTATATCGTCACGGTGTTGGGTTTGCCGCTCGCGCTGTTTGCTCTGTGGCGGGAGATGCGCGCTGAGCGCCGCAACGAAGCCAAGGAGATCGAGCAGCGCGAAGACGAAATCTATGTCGAACTGTCGCAGCAATATACGGCGTTTCTCGAGGCCGTACTCAGCAATCCGGACTTGGATTTGTTGAGCGAGTCCGACAGCGTAGCGACATTGACGCCAGCGCAGGCGCAAAAAAAGCGCATCTATTATGAGATGCTGATCGCGCTGTTCGAGCGCGCCTACATTTTGCTGTACGAGCCTGGCTTGACCGGCGACGCTGCGCGCCGTTGGCAATCCTGGGCCGACTATGTCGAGTGGTGGTTGAAAAAGCCCGACTTTCGCGCCTATGCGCTCGATAATCTTGATGGGGAAGACGCCGCGTTCGCCACCTTTGTGCGGGCGCAGGCGGCATCACCCCCCTGACAGTTTGCGCATGAACTTCGCGGTTTGGCCGGCCCCGGCCTCGTAATGCTCCTGGCCCGCGGGATCGGCGATCTTGTCCCAGTTCGCCGCGACCTCTTCCGCGGTGATCCCGTCTTTGCCGAGATACACGCCGTCGGTTTCGTACATGCGGGCCAGGGCAAATACGCCGGCGCCCGCCGTCAAGATCGCGCCGGTGGGCGCGTCTTCGCTCACCAATACCATCACGCCGGGCGTGACCATTTCCGGGCGCAGCGCTTCGGCCAGCGGCGGCGGCAGCAGCCCTTCTGTCATCCGCGTGGCGGCGACCGGGGAAATCGCATTGACGCGGATATTGTTCTTCGCGCCTTCGATCTTCATCGTGTTCATGAAGCCGATCAGCGACAGCTTGGCCGCGCCATAATTGGCTTGGCCGAAATTGCCGTACAAACCGGTGGAGGAGGTGGTCACCACGATGCGCCCATAATTCTGCGCCTTCATGATGTCCCAGCAGGCCTTCACAGGCTTCACCGTGCCCATCAGATGCACCGCCATGACCTTTTCAAAGTCGGCGATCGCCATCTTCGAAAAGCTCTTGTCGATCAGGATGCCGGCATTGGCGATCAGGATATCGATGCGGCCCCATTGATCCATGGTTTGCTGGATCATCTGGGCGATGCCCACATCGTCCGTTACGGACGCGCCGTTGGCGATCGCCTCGCCGCCCATCGCCTTGATCTCTTCGACCACCGCCAGCGCCGCTGCTGAATTGCCGCCCGAGCCGTCCACCGACCCGCCGAGATCATTGATCACCACCTTGGCGCCGCGCCGGGCCAGCTCCAGCGCGTGCTGCTTGCCCAAGCCCCCGCCGGCCCCGGTAACGATCGCGACTTTTCCGTCAAAGCGGATGGCGGACATGGCGGGACTCCCAAGCTATGGTTGCAAACAAGTGCGCCGGGCTTGGACCATGGGAGATGGGTTCGGTCAAGCGCATCGGGAAAGGGGCGGGGCATGGCGGACATGTTCACGGAGTGGACGTGCGCGATTGGCTTGCACAATCTCTTGGTGAGCGCGGCGGCATCGACCATTTTGCCTTTGGTGCTCGCGCTCTTGATCCAGCCCACATTGGATTGTCGTCGCCTTGAGCAAACGATCGTCCCACGGGCCATGCCGATTTTGTCAATGACGGGGCTGCTTGTTCTGATGGGCGTCGTGACCGCTATGGCGGTGCGACAGAGGGCGATAGACCCGGCGATAGGCATGTTTGTTGGCTGCGCTTTCATGTGGGCTGTATGGCACGTCTTGTCGCTCCTGACGTATCGACTGCAATTTGACGGTGCGGGGATCACGGAACGCTGGTTCTGGCGCACACGGCGTCTGGCCTGGGCCGACATCGACGCGCGCGCTGCGGAGGTCTGGCGTGAAAACTGCAATCGGGAAAAGCTGTTGACCGCATTGACCTTCCGGGCAAAGCGCCTTTGGCTTTGGAGGATGCGCGCTAGCATTTTCATGACCGACGCCTTTGAAGCCGCCGTGCGCGATCGGCTCAAAGCCCCAGCGCCTGCGTCCCGTGTTTTTTCGAGAAGCTGGCGCCGCTGAGCCTCTCTGCTCATATCCCGTTCAGCTAATCTCTGTGAGGCTCGTCTAAACGGGCGGAGAGGCATCATGCGCAGGGCAGTCTTGATTGGCACGGCGGCGGCGATCGCGACAGCGACGGCGGCGATCGCCTTCACGGTGCACCAAAACCAGCAAATCGCGATCGAACGCTCAAAGGCGCAGGCCGCAATGGCCGATGCGGCCGCCAAACAGCAGGCGCTGGCGGAGGCGTCGGCGGCCCTGAAGGCGATGGCGGAAAGAACTGGGGACGCTGTGGCCGCGCCGCAGGCCACGCCCCCGCCAGCGACACCCGTCGCGCAGAAAGCTGCGCCCGCGATCCGGGCGACGCCGCCGCCGGCCGCCAATCGCGCCGCCCTCAATGCCCGGCTTGAGGCCGAAGA
>JBIKVO010000478.1:0-2511 GCA_044356795.1 Caulobacterales bacterium | reverse complement strand
CCAATACCGACGCCAACGCCAGCATGCGGCGCGCCGCGTCAGCGTCCCGGGTCCGAGCCGCTGCATGACGCAAACCCCTGGCGTCCAAATCCCGCCGCGAGATCTCAATCTCCGCCGACATCAACGTCCTCCGTTCATCTGCAAAGCGGAGACCTAAGAATCAGCATTCGACTCCCTTGGGAAACCCGCCGCGAGAGTCATTGCTCGGGGCGGTTGGTCTTTGAGAACCCGAGATGGAGGTGTTGGTGCGCAATTCTGGGCGCACATGGCCTGTCCGCGTGGACGCCAAACGCCGGCCTGTAGGGCGGTGGTTAGGCTTCTGAAGGGCCGAAGGCGGCGGCAACCTGCTCTGCCCACGGCAAGTCGGCGATGGCCGTCAGCCCCTTGAGCGACATCGCAAATGGGCGCAGCAGCAGCAGTTTCTTGAGAACAGCCGGCGCCAAATAGGCCAGCATGATCATCCGGCCGATGGAGCCGTCGGAGACATCTTCGGCATGGGCCAGGTCGAGATTGGTGCTCGCACTTCCGGCGTTCCGCTTGCGCCGCCAGCTCCATGCCTTGGCGACAGCGCGCAGCACCTTGAAACCCGCCGGCGCGCGTCCGGGGGAAGCGACCTTCACCCTCACCAAGCGACCGATACCAACCCCAACAGCAAACCAGGAAATAGCGCTCCATCTCCTCAAAACCATGACTGTGTAGACAGTGGCCCACTGTCCGCTTCAACGATAACCATTTGAGGCATAAGACAATTATGCTTTGGAAGCAGGGGAAGTTTGGGTTAATTAAACGCCGCTCCAATGCGGCTGATTCCGTGGCGAACTGATACGACGATAGGAAAATTCGCGACGATTTGAACGGGTTACGATCACATGGCGAAAAAGGCACTTCCAACCAGATCGCGACGGACCGCGCAACCGCCGCTGGCCAAGGCCGTAAAGCGGTCCGCCGCACCCGCTCCTCTTCCCAGTGAACCCGACGGCGCACCCGCGACCGAACCGACACCGCTTGGCGTGCGCATCCGAAAGCTGCGCCAGGAGCGGGGTTGGAAGCTCGCCGAACTCAGCGCCAGAAGCGGTATCGCCATCTCCACCCTGTCCAAGGTGGAGACCGGCGCGCTGTCGCTTGCCTATGACAGGCTCTTGAAGGTGGCGAACGCCTTCGACCTCGGACTGTCGGAGTTCCTGGCCCCCCCACAGTCTGAAAAAGCCCCAGCACTCACCGGTCGGATCAGTTTCGCGCGGACGGGCGGCGGAGCCAAGGTCACAACGCCTGGCTACAATTATCACTATCTGTGCGAGAACCTGCGCCTGAAGAGCATGGTCCCGATCCTGTCGGAATGCACAGCGCGCACCCTCGACGATTTCGGCCCCCTGCTGCGGCATGACGGCGAAGAATTCACGTTTGTCGTCAAGGGCCGGGTGCAGTTCTTGAGCGAGTTCTATGGCCCGGAAATCCTTGACGAGGGCGAGGGCGTCTATATCGACAGTCGGATGGGGCACGCCTATCTCAATGCGGGGTCGGGCCCGTGCTGGATTCTCTCGGTCAATTACTCTCCATCGACCAGCAAGAGCGACCCCGCGACGAGTTGATCCCAAGGCAGCGTCGACTTCGGCTATCTCCTGCCGGCGCCATTCATCCGCGCGAGCCGCCCGAGATACCACGCGCTCCCACCCGCAAAGCGCCGCAAACCAGCGTGGGGATGCGAAATGATGAGAGATGACGATCGGGGTCAAGCCGAGCGCGCGACAGGCTTCGAGAAGGCGGCGACAATAGGCCAATATGGCCAGTGAGAACGCGCCGCGCTCGGGCTCGATGCGCGCCCCTTCGACGGAAGACCGATACGTGTTGAGGCCCAGACGGGCGGCGATCGCGACATCGCCCAGGCCTAGTCCACCTGTGGCAAGCATCGCCGGACGGCTCTGAAAATGGGCTCGGGCTCAGAAAAACCAGGACCCAGAAATCGGCGTTGACGTTCTGTCCCTCGACCTGATTGTCAATCGGCGTCCAAATGTGACCCTCGATCGGCGCGCACACGCGGGCCCGCCGTGGCGCGCGCGCATCCAGCGCGTCTAGCCAATCCGCGCGTTCGGCGTCATCGGCTGGGTCGCCGCGACAGGCGATGGTCTTGTCAATCCCTCAGATAACGCACGTGGAAACCCAAAGCGGCGCTCAAGGCGGCCAGTTCTTCGAGAACGTCCCCGTAGCAAACGGCGACATGGTTGCTCATGAAGTGCGTCATCATCGTCGTGCGGCTCAGTCCCATGTCCGTGATCATGATTGGCCATTCCGGCGTCGTGCCCGACCACACTTCCGCGAGCTTGCCCCGCGCGAGGCGCACGACCTCGCCGCCACCGATGTCCATCACCGGCCGGCCATCATCGAGCCACGCGCGGGCCCATGTGACGGCGCCGGGAAGGCTCTCGCCGGCGAAGCTGCCGCCCGGTGTCGGGAAATACTGGGCCGGCTGGCGCCACGAATGGACGCCGCGCAACGTGTCTGGATCATGAGAGA
>JBIKVO010000476.1:0-2514 GCA_044356795.1 Caulobacterales bacterium | reverse complement strand
CATGCTTCGGCAACGGTTCCATCGGACGTCGGCAAAACCACCGACCCGTGTCGTGGCGCCCTTCCAAGCCGATTGGCTGGTATCCCATGTCTCTGCTTAGAACGTTTTGGGGGCAGGGTGTGCGCCATGCGCCATTTCGCCGATCGCGTTTGGCGGGTCGCGCGCCCAGAATCCAAGCCCCCAGGAACTTTTACCCCGAAGCGACCGACGACGGCCTGGGCGCGGTGTCGTCGACCCGGCAATGCGCCGAGCCGCGCCAATTGCCGACGACTGTTTGGTTTTCGGCGTGCGATCCTTTGCGCGCCACCCGCTAAGCGCCTCTGCGAAGCGCCACTTGTTGCGTGCGTTGGCGCCTATTTGGCGCCTGGAAAACCGCAGCGCCCCGCAACCCACACTCGATTGGTCTATAACGCATTGAAAATATTGGTGGCTGGGGGGCGGGATCGAACCGCCGACCCCCGGGAGATGAACAATCTGAACCATCGGCGCACCTTATCGTAAGGGACAAACCAATGACACTGATTGATCGTTAGGCGTCCCAAATCTGCTCGGCAAGACGGCGCTTTCCGGTCTCATGGCCGCTTGCGCCGCCGTTTCCGCTGCCCCCGCGGGCGCTGGCGCACGTCTTCCGGCAGGCGTCTCAGCATCGCCCGCTGCAAATGCTCAGCATGGGCGAAGTCGGCCCGGGCTTTCCAGGCCTGCACCTGGGCGCGGGCCTGAGACTTGGTGATTGTGTCGGCCTTGAGCCGATCCTTGATCCCGCGCAGGCGGTTGCGGGCGCGATCGACATTGGCTTCTGGCATCCGGCGCCGGCCATCGGGGTGAAGCTCATCGCCCAGAAACGTCGCCGGTTCGGCGGTGGACAGCATCACGGTCTTGCGTGGGGGCAGCTTCAACCACCGCCGCGCCAAAAACGCCTCGATCCGCGCGCGCCATTCGGCCCGTTGCGCCTCGTTGTCCGCGAACAGCGCAAAATCATCGACATAGCGCAAATACGGCGCGCCCAAGCGCTCAGCGCAGAAGTGGTCCGGTGGATCGAGGAAGATGTTTGCGAACCATTGGCTCGTGAGATTGCCGATCGGAAGCCCGCGGCGGCGCTCATAGGGGGTGAACAGATCATCGCCGGGGAAGTGCAGGTTCACCGGCGCCTGGGCGTTCGAGCCATCGACGATCTTGTCCATCAAAGCCAGAGTTGGCGCACAGGCAATGCGGCGGCGGAAATCGGTCTTGAGGATCGCGTGGTCAATCGCTGGGAAAAACCGGGACACGTCGCAGCGCAACACAGAGGCGTGGCGGGCGCGAAACCGCTCATAAGCCTCAATCGCCCGGTGCGTGCCCTTGCCCGCGCGGTTGGCGAAACTGTGCGCGATAAAGCCCGCCTCGAAGATCGGGCCCGCCTGCACCATCAGCGCATGATGCACGACCCGGTCGCGGAAGGGCGCGGCGGGACGGGCAAGGCGACCATGGCGGGGCCCGCGACTTGCGGGGAAATGATTGTCTTTAAGTGCGGAGCGACGGCCGGGCGGTGATGGCGACGGGGGCGCCGCACATGGGGAGAAGGCGCGAGGCTGAAGGAGGGCTTGCCCTGACCCGGCGCGTCACCCGGCGCGTCACCCGGTGGGCCTGCCCCTCGCAGCGGAGGTCTGCGCCATGGCTGCGGTGTTCCAGTCGTCGAAGTCGTCCGGGGGGCGGATCGAAACCTCAAGACGATGCGCCAAACGCGATGCGAGCTTCTCGGCGGCCTCCAGGCCAGGCTCGTCGCGATCCGCCGCTACGATCAGGCGCTCCAAAATGGCCGGGGGCGTGAAGTCCGCAAGGTTCGACGCCGAGAGCGCCGCCCAGGCCGGAACGCCGAAGACCGCCGCAGCAGAGAGCGCCGTTTCGACGCCTTCCGCGATGACGAGGTCTGGTTCGGCAGGCATAAGCTGGACGGCGCCGCCGCGCATGGCGCCAATCACGCGACGCGGCGTGGCGACGGCGGCTTTGCCCGCGCCGGAGGGCGACAGGAGCGTGACTTGTACGCCCTTGAGGTCGCCCGCAGCGTCGGCGATCGCCGCGACAAAAGCGGGACGCCGGCGCTGGTCGTCGAGGCTCGTCACACTCGGGTGGAAACGCAGCGCTAAACTTGCACAAGACGTCCGCGGGATCGCGCGGCCAGTGAGATAGCGCTCAGCGATTGTGCCCCCGATAGGGCAGGCTTCATCCCAGAGGACGCGCGCGCGCTCCAAACCCGTGTGATCGGTGCGCGGCGGTGCAATCGTTTGCGCGGAGTTCGCGGGCCTTGGCTTGATGCCGTGGGTCTGAAGCCAGGCCGCGACGGCGCGCCAATCATCCCGTGGGCTGAAGCAGTGCACGAGCACGCGCCCGTCATCGGTCTCGTACAGCGAGACGCTGCGGTCATGGCGCGAGTGGCCAGGACCGGGAATCAGTGCGCGACGGCCCCCCGCATAGAGCTCGCCGCCACAGATACGAACGATGCGCTCCAGCTGCGACATCGATGGCCCCCCCCATGGC
>JBIKVO010000092.1:0-9213 GCA_044356795.1 Caulobacterales bacterium | reverse complement strand
TGCTCGACTTTTCAATGAGATAGGCGGCGATGCCGCGCGCGGCTCGGCCTTGGGCCAAACCACGATCAGGATGTTCGGCGTTTGCGCCCTCCACCGTGCCGCACGTATAACATTGCGCAAGGAACGCACGGTGGGGTCGGGCTGGGCGCCCGAGGGCGTCGCCAGGATATCGCGCAACTGGCCGCCGCGGAAGGCCACGGCGCCATAATCAGCCTCGGCGCGTTGATCGGTTTCCAGCGGGCGCGGCCAAGCCTTGGCCTGCAGCGTTGCTTCGCGGGAAATCACGGCGCAACGACAAGCGCACATCGCTGTCGCTGCGCAATTGGCCGGCGGCCTCGACCCGGTCGGCGGTATTTGGGGTTGCGGCGCCATTATCAGGGTGATCGCATCGCACACCGGCACGCCGGCGATGGCTGCAGTGGCCCCCGGCCTATTGGCTATCACCCGCGCGCCGCCGGGGCCGGCACTAGCGCCACACCCAATTGCGCGCAGCGAGGCTGCTCCTGCGCGGCGGCGTTCATGGCCAAAAGCCACGCTGCTGCGGCAGTGGCGATCACGGTGCGATGCGGCTTCAATACAATGGCTTCCCCCATCCTTGGCGCAGCGGCGCCAAATTATCGACAATCGATGCGGGCAGCGAGGTACGTATCGCGTCTCAAACCATTTTTATTGAAGAACAATATCTCGATGCGGGAAGTGAAGCGTGGCGAGATGAAGCCCGCGGCTTGGGCCGTGCATTTCTGTGTTCCGGATGTGGCGCCCGCGCTTGCCAGAAACCTCCGTCACGGGAATAGTGTTGCCAAGTCGCAACAGGCCGGATTGTGTTTATGCGTAAGCTGATCGCTGGATGGCGAAGACTGATCCCCCCACAGGGCCTTTAACCGAGTGTGCCGAGCCAATGACCGTGACTGACGTGTCCGCCATCGATCTTGCCGTCATGATCCTGGTCGACGGCGCCATCCCTGCGGTTATTGCGCCTCAGACGATCGCGGGGCAGGTGCCTGTCGAGGGGCGCACGCTGCCCGCCCATGAGCGCGAGGCGCTGGGCCTTGCCGACCCGGGCGTCACGCTGGTCTACAAGGCCGGGCGCACGGATGTGTATCTCGATCTGGGCGGTTCTTATGCGACGGTGTGGTTCCAAGGGGCGGAATCCGCCTCGGCCGTGAAGGCGCTGGATGCCAGCATGGCCAAGCGCTTCCCGCAAGCCACCCTGTTGACCGATGAAGCCAATCCCGGCGATCCGCGCCAGCGTGTCCGCCATTATCGCCTGATTTCGCCGGATGGTCAGGCCGTGGCTGAGTTGCGGACGACCTATCCAGCCCCGAGTGTGGCGATGGCGTCCGGTGCGCTGTTCTTGGCTCGGGTGTTTGCCCAGCGCCGTGGCCCGATGCAATAGCCGCCGCCCCGCGCGACTGAGCGCCGTGCCCGTCAACGGCTTGAATTTGCCCGCCGAACCGGCTTTATCCCGACCATGGTCGAAAAACTTCACTTCTCGCTTGTGTCTCCCGACCGCGAACTGTTTGCGGGGGAGGTGGATCATGTGGTCGTCCCCGGAACCGAGGGCGAATTTGGCGTTCTTCCGCGGCACGCGCCGTTCATGGCGACAATCAAACCCGGGCCGCTGCGGATCCTGAATGATGGCGACGAGCGGCGGATCTTTGTCAATGGCGGCTTTGCCGATGTCACGCCTGAGGGCTTGACCGTGTTGGCCGAGGATGCCGTCGATCTCGCCAGCATCGATCCCGCCGCCCTTGAGCGGGACCTGAAGGACGCGCGTGAAGATGTTGGCGACGCTGGCGACGACACCGCCAAAAAAGCCGTCGCTCAAAAGGTGCTGGCCCGGCTTGAGGCGATCCGCGACGCCGTGGGCCGTTAATGCGGCAGGCGGCGATCCTGGGTGCGATTGCTGCGGTCGCGGCGGTCTGGGCCGGCATGGCGGATGCTGCCGATGTGGCGATGGATCCGTCGTCCCGCGCGGTGCGCGGGTCATGCGTGGAAAGCTATATCGATATCTTCGCCGCGGCCCGCGATGTCCGTTTTGAGGGCGATTATGCGCGCATGGTTGTCGCGGTGGCGGTAACGCGGGATCCGAAAACCGGCGTGGTTTTGGATGCGCGGCTAGCGATCAACAGCGCATCGGATAATCTCTCCGCCGAGGCCCGCACTGCGGTTCTGGAGGGCGTCCGGAAAGCCTATCTCCGGCCAGAACCCGAAGACTGCAAGGGCGTGGTTTCGGCGCGCAATGAGTGGGTGCTGCGCTTTGGCGAAAAACACGCCTTGGCCGCCCCGGATGATCCGCTGATGATCAATCGCGCCACCGCGGCAACCCGTTTGCGCCATCGCACCGGTGCGGTGGAGCTGGTGGATCCGCAAACCGCGCGGACGCGCTTGACCCGCGTGCCGCAGTCGATCGGCCAGGAAGCCCAAGCCGGGGCGGCGCCGCGGTGCTTCCGGTCCGATCTGTGGCGCGATTTTGGGCCGCTGCCGCCCATCGGTTTGATGGAAACCGGCGCCCGCTATCGCGTGACGTTCCATGTTGATTCCACCGGGCGCACGGAACGTGTGCGGATGCAGGAATTGGCAGGTTCGTTGTCGCCGTCTGAGGCGCTGAAAGAGGCGGTGGAAGCCTATGTGCTTGAAGCCCGCTTCTATCCCCCCGTCGGCGAGGATTGCCGCCCCTATCGCACTCACGGCATGATGTTTATTGGGCGGGATTGAACGGAAGCAGACAAAGAGGTGCGGCGATGAAGCGGGCATGGATCGGCGTCAGCGCCCTGTGCGGCGCGGTCTTGGCGATGGCATTGGCGGCCTCTGCAGCAAACGCGCAGCGCCCATCCATGCCAGGCGTTTGTGCCGCCGATGCGCGCACGACCTGGCGCTCCGGCGAGGTGTGCTTCACGGTGGAGGGATTCAGCTGTGGTGCAACCTGCGCCCAAGGCGGCCTCGCTGGTCATCCGGCGCGTTGATGGCAAAGCGGTCTATGGGATCTGTTCTTTCATGAGCACACCGTTGCGTCTTATGATGCGAAAACACCAGCGGCGTTGTACATCGCCTTGCCCGCCCGGATTGATCAATCCGACAGCGAATTCCGCGATATATTGCGTTTGCCGGCCTGGGATGAAAAGGCGGACATGCCGATGACCGGCGAGTTTCCCTTCTCTCCGGAAGAGGCATATGCCAATCGCGTTGCGTGGGACGCACGGCTCAGAAGCCGGGCGCTGCTGTTTTGTTTTATCCGGGGCATCGAAAGCGTTGCATGCCTGCTCTACAATCCGCAAACGCCGAGGATGAAAAAAATCTGCGCGCAAAACTTTCCGGGATGATGCGCGGGCGACAGTGTTGAACTCCCGCAGCCTGTGACGGAGCACCCCCGTGATGATGTCCCGATCCGCTTCCCGTCCGCGCCCGGCCCGCATCGAAACTGTCGTCGACGGCCACCGCCTGCGCGCGCAGTTGAGTGCGGCCGCGTTGGAACGCGGCGGTGATGCCGCCGAGACTCGCGCCCGTGCAAAAGACCTGCTGCACGCGGCCTTGTTTCGCGGTCGACTGATTGCGAAAGATCGGCTGGACGATGGCGCGGGCGGCCTCGAAACTGCGCGGTTGTTGGCGCAAGTGGCGGATGAAGTGATCGCAGCGCTGGTTGATTTCACCACCACGCATGTGTTCCGATCGCGCAATCCCACCGAGGGCGAGCGGTTTTGCGTTCTGGCAGTTGGTGGTTACGGCCGCGGGCAGTTGGCGCCCAGCTCCGATATCGATCTGCTGTTTTTGCGCGCCTACAAACAAACGCCGTACGCAGAGAGCGTGATCGAATACATGCTCTATATGCTGTGGGACATGGGTTTGAAGGTGGGCCATGCGGCGCGCAATGTCGATGAATGCCTCAAGCTTGCCAGGGATGATCACACCGTACAGACGGCTTTGTTGGAGTCCCGGTTTTTGGCCGGCGACAAGAGCCTGTTTGATCAATTCCACCAGCGGTTTCGCAAAGAAGTCGTGGAGCCCGGCCACCGTGCCTTCGTGCAGGCAAAGCTGAAAGAACGTGACGCCCGCCACGCCCGCGCCGGACAGACGCGCTATCTGGTGGAGCCGAACGTGAAAGAAGGCAAAGGCGGCATTCGCGATTTGCATGTGATCTTGTGGGTGCTGCGTCATTTTTATGATTACACATCCCCCGCCGATTATGCGCGCGCTGGCGTCTTCACGCGCGATGAAGTGAGCCTGTTTTTGCGCGCATCCGATTTTTTGTGGCGTGTGCGCTGCCATTTGCATTTTCTTACGGGCCGCCCTGAGGAACGCCTGACATTTGATGTTCAGCCGGAAATGGCCGAGCGCCTTGGCTTTAAGGATCGCGCGGAAGAAGTCGCGGTCGAACGCTTCATGAAGCGCTATTTCTTGGCGACAAAAGAGGTTGGTGCGTTGATGCGCGTGATGGAAGCGCGCCTTGATGTTGAAGAGGCCAATCGCGGTCTATCGATTCCAAATTTGACGCGTTTCCTGAGTCAAAAGGCAAAGCCGAAGCCCTTGGGCGGCGGCTATGTGCTTGATCCCAGCGGCCGCATCGGCGTTGAAAATGAGGCGCTGTTTGACGCCGATCCCACCCACTTGCTCCGGATTTTTACGGTGGCCGATCGTCACGGGGCCGATCTACAGCCGGCCGCGTTTGCAGCGGTGACGCGGCGTTTGCGAAGGATCAATGCGGGCATGCGCCGCGATGCCCAGGCGTCCGCGCTGTTTCTGGAATGCGCGACCTCATCGCGCGATGCGGCGCAGAGTTTGCGCCTGATGAATGAGGCCGGTGTTCTCGGTCGCTTCTTGCCAGAGTTTGGCCGCATCGTCGCGCAGATGCAGTTCAACATGTATCACCATTACACGGTGGACGAGCACACATTGCGCGCCATCCAGGTGATTGGCGATATCGAACACGGGCGCTGCAAAGAGGAACATCCCCTCGCCACCGCGATCTACTCCAAGATCATCAATCGCCGCGCACTTTATCTGGCGATGTTGTTGCACGACACCGGCAAAGGCATCGGTGATCAACAGGAAGAGGGTGCAAAAGTTGCGCTGGCGGCGTGTCAGCGTTTGGGCCTGCTGGAGGAAGAATCGGAACTGGTTGCCTGGTTGGTGCGGCGCCATCTGATCATGTCGGATGTGGCCCAAAAGCGCGATATCGGTGATCCGCGGACGGTGGCGGCGTTTGCGCAAGATGTTGGCACGTTGGAGCGGTTGCGGCTGCTGTTGGTGTTGACGGTGGCTGATATTCGCGCTGTCGGGCCCGGCGTATGGAATGGCTGGAAGGGCCAATTGCTGCGGGATTTGTATCGCCTCACCGAAGCGGTGTTCCACGGCGGACGCACCGATGAAGCCGGCGTGGCGGAGCGTTTGTCCGCCCAGGCGCGGGAGAAACGCGAAGCGCTTTTGCGGTCTCTGGCGCCACCGGTGGATCCGCGATTGCTTACTTGGCTTGATAGCCTCGAAGACGCGTATTGGGTATCGTTTGATGATGATGCGCTGCGCTGGCATCTTGATGCCGCCGCAGCGGGGCTGCGCCAGGCGGATGCCGAAAATGCGGGCCCGTATGTCGCAGCGCGCGTAAATCTCAAGCGCGGCGTGACGGAATTGTTGATGTATGCGCGCGATCGCCCCGGCCTGTTCGCCAATGTCGCCACCAGCCTCGCGGCGAATGGCGCCGATGTGCACGATGCGCGTGTGCACACAAGCCGCGATGGCTTGGCGTTCGATGTATTTTCCATCCTCGATTTCAACGGCGTCCCATTCGGTCACGATAATCCCAATGCGCTGCAGCGGCTGATGGCGCAGGTGAGTGCTGCAGGCACTGAGGGGGCGGTGAAGCTCGAGCTCAAGCGCGCTGAAACAGCGCGGCGTACCGCGGCGTTTCGCATCGCACCGTGGGTACGCGTCGACAATGATCTGTCGAAACATTCCACGGTCGTGGAAGTTTCGGGGCGCGATCGCCCGGGCTTGCTCGCGCAGTTGGCGGCGGTGATCGCAGAGGCGGGCCTGTCGATCGTGTCGGCGCACATCGATGCGTATGGCGAGCGCGTGGCCGACGTGTTCTATGTGCAGGAATTGGACGGCGCGAAATTAGAGGGTCAGGCGCGCGCCGATGGCCTCAAGGCTTGGCTAGAGGCCGTGCTTCGCGAGGACGAGCCCGACGCACCCGTCACAGCAAAACAGCGCTTGGCGGTGGCCCGAGCCAGCACGGCGCGGTGAGCATCCGGGCAATGGTTGAAGGGTGCATTTCGCATTCCCCCAATTCATTCTTCGGTTCGCTGCTAAACCACACTCTCCACGGCTCTCACTTCCGGCACATAAAGGCGCAGCATGTTTTCGATGCCCGCTTTCAGCGTCATCGAGCTCGACGGGCATCCTGCGCAGCTGCCCTTCATGCGCAGTTTCACTATACCGGTATCGTGACGCCAGGAATGGAAGGTGATGTCGCCGCCGTCCTGCGCCACAGCCGGGCGCACGCGTGTTTCGATCAGCTCCTTGATCTGCTTCACTATGTCAGCCGCTTCGCCTTCATAGGCGCCGTCTTCATGATCGCCATTGGGCGCCGGTTCGTCGCTGCTGACGACGGGGCGGCCGGCGACGAAGTGCTCCATGATGGCGCCCAGCACAAACGCCTTCATGTGCGCCCAGTCGCGGCCCTCGTCCTTGGTCACGGTGATGAAGTCTGCGCCGAGAAACACGCGCGTGACGCCGTCGATCGTGAAGATCGCGCGGGCCAGAGGGCTGTCGTCTGCGGTGTCCAGCGCAGGATAATCGCGCGCGCCGGCGCCCAATACGTCGCGACCGGGCAGGAACTTCAGCGTCTGCGGATTGGGAGTGGCTTCGGTTTGAATAAACATATTCGTCTCGGCTTGATCGTCTTGGGGCCTATTCCTGAGCGCCACACTTGGTCTTTTCAGCAGGCGAGATCAAGCCCCGGCCGTTCAAAGCACGGCCTGCGCGGCCTGCAACTGCCAGGCGGAGCGCGCCATCAGCAACGCCAAATGCGACAGGTGATTGGGTTGGAAGCTTGAGTCTGGCGCGGCGTTCCCCAACAGGGTCGGCTGAAAGCTGGCTGCCAGCGCAAGCGACTCCAGCGCTGGCGCAAGGGCGGCGGCCCGTTGCGTCGTCAACCGCGGCGACGGCGCATCCTGCACCCAGCCATTCAAGATGCGCCGCCATGCCAACGCAGCCCCACGGGCGCGAAAAAACACCCGTTCGGCCTCGGGTCTGCGGCTTTGCCTGCCGGCCGCTTGGGTGAGGGCGTCGCTTTCGATCATGGCCGCGGCGCCGGCTGACGACACTAAAGCATCGCCAGCGCTGGCGGCAGCGTCTGGCCTGTACAGGCCGCGGGCGGCCCGATCGTTCAGCTGGATCAGGGCGGTGCGCGCGGCAGCGCGTCCGGCGCCGCCCTCCGCCAGGGCAAAGCGCGCGTCTGAAAGGGTCTGTTCGCGTCGGCCGCCGGCGATCTGCAGCGTTTCGAGGTAGCGAGCGACCGCGTCTGCCGCACCATCATACAGCGCCGCCAATCGCGCGCGTCGGGATGTCGGGGCCAGCAGCATATCTTGCTGCACCAGGGCGTTGGGCGGGGCGGCCGCTTCTTCCAGGGTTGCGATGGCGGCGCGCAGCGCGGATGTGCCCGCCGCCGATGCGTCTCCTGTCTGGGCGGCCTCCAGCGTCACTGCGACGCGGCTTTCCTGTGCAACAAACCATAGATACGCCGCCGTTAGCAGCATCAGCGTCACCACAAACGCCAGCGCCAGCCAGAGAATGCGCGCCAGCATAAAGCGCCAGCCCCGCTTGGGCGGCGGTTGCGGCGGCGATTTGGCGGCCGGCGCTGCTGCTGCGGGGCCTGCAGGCTCTACCGACACGATGGGCGCATTATCGGCCGGCCTGGAAAATAGCCGTCGCGCGCGCCATTGCAGGCGTCGGAGGGATTGGCTGATCTTCATGGTCATAGATTTGGGGGCCACCCTCACCGCCACAAACCGACACGATCACGCACCTCTGCCATAATCGGCCCCGCGATCGCGCAGGCGCGCTCGCCGCCGTCGCGCAGCCGTCGATCGATCTCGGCGGGATCGGCCATGAAGCGGCGCATTTCGGAAGCGACAGGGGCGAGCTTTGCCATGGCGACTTCCGCCAAGGCCGGCTTGAATACGCCAAAGCCTTTGCCGCCGAACTCCTTTAATACGTCAGCGGGTGTGATGTCGGCCAGCGCCGCATAAATCCCAACAAGGTTTTCCACCTCGGCCCGCCCGGCAAGGCCGTCCACGGTTTCGGGCAGCGGCAGTGGATCGGTGGTGGCCTTCTTGAATTTGCTCAAGATCGTGTCGGCGTCATCGGTCAGATTGATGCGAGTCATGTCGGACGGGTCGGACTTGCTCATCTTCTTGCCGCCATCGCGCAGCGACATGATCCTCGCGCCCGGCCCCTTGATCACGCTTTCGGGCAGCGGGAAGAACCCGGGGGCGTTGAAATCGTTGTTGAACTTCGCTGCGATATCGCGGGACAGCTCCAAATGCTGGCGCTGATCTTCGCCAACCGGAACATGGGTGGCCTTGTAAAGCAGGATGTCGGCGGCCTGCAGAACAGGATAATCAAACAGGCCAACGGATACGCGCTCTGCATTGGCGCCGGCTTTGTCCTTGAACTGGACCATCCGCTCCAGCCAGCCCATCCGCGCCACGCAGTTAAACACCCAAGCCAACTCGGCATGCTCGCGCACGCTGGATTGTACGAATACGATGCTTTTTTTCGGGTCGACGCCGGCAGCGAAATAGGCGGCCGCCACTTCCCGGCAATTATGCGCCAGCTGGCGGGGATCGTGATCGACAGTGATCGCGTGCAAATCCACCACGCAATAGATCGCCTCATAATCGTGCTGGAGGCGGACAAATTTCTGCAGCGCGCCCAGATAATTGCCAAGATGCAGGCCATTGGTAGGCTGCATGCCGGAAAAGACGCGATTGGGGCCGGTATAAGTGGGGGTCGGGGTATCGGTCATGGCCGGGGTTCCTGCCTTAGTCGCCCGCCCCTGACAAGCCGGGCGGTACGCCTTCCGGCGCGCGCTCGCGCCGCAGGGCAGACCGGATCTCGCGGATGGTGAAGGCGCGCAGCGCCCAGGCGACCAGGAAGAAGATCAGCCCACCGGCGGCCGCCATTGCCAGCACTGCCATTTCCTTACGCCACAGCCAG
>JBIKVO010000475.1:0-2516 GCA_044356795.1 Caulobacterales bacterium | reverse complement strand
TTGAAAAGCGCAAACCGCATTGGGATCCTGCGACATGATCAGCCGCAGCCTGGCCGAACGATTCTGGCGGTGGGCGTTTCGATTGGGTTGGGCGCGACCGATGATGCCGCTGTGGCGTGTTGTGGTGGATGCGCGCGCGCCGCGCTTTGGTCATCGCGGCGTCGGCGTGGTTACAGGGATATTGGTGTGGGCGAACGATGCGGAGGAGGCTGAAGCGCTGGCGCGGTTGAAAGTTGCGGCAGATGGCTACGAACCGGTGACCGCCGACGCCATGCGTGCAACGCCGTGCACGCGCCCGCGCCGCGATGCGTGTGTGGTGTCCAGCGATGGCTATGCTGTGTATGGTGCGGACGATCAAGAAGATGCGGAGCGCGCCCGGTGAGCGGCGAGATGGAGGCCGCGGGCGCTGCAATCACGGCGGGTTTTGCGGCCGGCAGTCTGGAACCGCGCGAAGTGCATCACAAGGGGGCGCGCTTATGTGCCAATTGCGGCGCAGCGCTGATTGGAAAGTATTGCCATGCCTGCGGGCAGCCCGGCCATGTGCCTCGCACCCTTGCACATGTGTTCGAAGAAGGCCTGCATGGTTTGCTGCATTTTGACGGCCGGGCTTTACGCACGCTGCCGATGGTGGTGTTTCGTCCGGGAACGCTGACAGGTGATTACATTTTTGGAATGCGCCAGCGGTACATCGCGCCGGTTGTGCTGTTTTTGTTCGTCGTGTTCGCGATGTTTTTTGCAATCATCTTGCTTGGGCTTGTGGCATAAGGGCGTGTGATGTTTTCCTCGGTTCTGGTCGCCAATCGTGGTGAAATCGCTTGTCGTGTATTTCGCACGGCAAAGGCCATGGGCATGCGTACCATCGCAGTTTATGCCGATGCCGATGCGCGCGCCAAGCATGTGCGCGAGGCTGACGTCGCGGTGCATCTTGGCGCATCGCCTGCGAGCGAAAGCTACTTGCGCGGTGACAAGATCATTGCCGCAGCTAAGCAAACCTGCGCCCAGGCGATCCATCCTGGTTATGGGTTTTTATCGGAGAATCCGGATTTTGCCGAAGCGGTGATGGCGGCGGGGCTGATGTGGATCGGCCCCACGCCAGACGCTATTCGCGCGATGGGTCTCAAAGACGAAAGCAAGCGCATCGCGATTGCGGCCGGCGTGCCGGTACTGGCGGGATATCAAGGTGAAGATCAAAGCGAAAAGCGGCTGTTGAAGGCGGCCAAAGATGTCGGCTTTCCGGTGTTGATCAAAGCTGTGGCTGGCGGCGGGGGACGCGGGATACGCGAGGTGCACAGCTCTGATCAATTCGCCGAGCGCCTTGCCAGCGCAAAACGCGAAGCGGGGGCGGCATTTGGCAACGACGCGGTATTGATTGAAAAACTTGTGGTGCGGCCGCGCCATATTGAAGTGCAGGTGTTCGGCGATTCACACGGCCATGTCGTGCATCTGTTTGAGCGGGATTGTTCGCTCCAGCGGCGACGTCAGAAAGTCATTGAAGAGGCGCCCGCGCCCGGCATGACGGATACGGTGCGCGCCGCGATGACGGACGCCGCCGGTAAGTTGGCGCGCGCGGTGAACTATCAAAGCGCCGGCACTGTGGAATTCATTGTCGATGGAACTGGACCGCTGCGCGAGGATGGTTTTTGGTTTCTTGAGATGAACACGCGGCTTCAGGTCGAGCATCCGGTCACGGAGAAAATCACCGGGCTGGATTTGGTGGAGTGGCAATTTCGGGTTGCTGCGGGCGAACCTTTGCCGCTTGCGCAAGACGAGATCACGATGTCTGGCCATGCTATTGAGGCTCGGATTTGTGCAGAAGATCCGGCCGAAAACTTCCGTCCCAGTGTCGGGCGGATTGCAACGATGGTGCTGCACCCATCGCCCGATATGCGCTATGATGTGGGATTTGATGCCGGCGACCATGTCAGTCCGTTCTACGATTCGATGATCGGCAAAGCGATCGTACATGCCCATGATCGCGACGTCGCGCTTGCGTCAATGGCCGCGATGGCTGCGGATGCGTGCATTGACGGCCCGGTCATGAACACGGCGCTGATCGCGGCCTTGATGCGCCATCCGATAGTGCAGGAAGGCGTGATGGATGTGGGCATGATCGAACGCGAGATGGATTATCTCACATATGACGCCAACAAAGATCGCGCGCCGCCGGTGCTGGCCTTGGCGCATGCATTGGGCGCGAAGGCGCTGGCTTCCAACAACGCGCCATGGAGTGCGCTGGACGGTTTTCGCTTGAATGCGCCCGCACACATTGCGATTGGATTTGATGACGGCGAAACACCGCGCTGGTTGCGCGTCATTGACTTGGATGGTGGACATCTGGTGTCGTCTGAAGCGCATCAATGGCGGGCTGAATGGGCTTGCCTGCATCGCGGGCAAACAGTGTCGCTGGTGACGGCGCGCCTTGATGATGTGGATGTGCGCGCCTGGATTTCTGCACCTGCAAATGGTTGGCGTGTTTTTCTGGACGGGCGCTGTTATCGCTTTGCATGTTATGGCGC
>JBIKVO010000091.1:0-9245 GCA_044356795.1 Caulobacterales bacterium | reverse complement strand
CCCTCTGTTTCCGCGCGCGTCTGATCTTTTGGCCCAATTCTGGCTGCCGCCAGCGCAGCCGCGTCTACCGCATTTTGCAGATCCGTCCGGCGCATCAAGCCGTTGGTGAAGTCTATCGCCACGCCATTGAGCGCCAGGAGCGGCGCCGCCATGACCGCCATCTGGACGGCGACTTGCGCCTTGCGATCCAAAAAACAGCGGCGAATAAAATCAGGGAACTTCATCGCGCAATTCTCCACCCAGAAAACGCTCAGCATCTCCTTTTATGTTGTCGGTGGTTTATGTTGTTTTGAAGTTTATGCTTACCGGATCAATTAACCTCGAATATTTGTTTCGGGTTTTGTCATGCTTTTTGTTTTGAGCGGATTTTGCTGCGGTGTGTTTGAGCGTGTCTCCTGGTTTCAAAGACCTTGGATCGCAAGGCGGCCAGGTCCTGGCATTCCCTTCAAGCCCTTCAAGCCCTTCAAGACGCGGCGGGCGGTGGGCGCCCTTTGATTGGTCTTGGTGCGGAACGATCTTCATCAGCGCCACGCCCGCCCGGTTCAGATTTACAGACGTCGCCTGCGGGGGAAAGCATCGTGGATAGATGTGCTGGCGTCGTGCTCCAGATGATTGCGCTCAGATCGCGCGCCGTGATCGGGTCTTTGCCGTCTGGCTCGGCCTCGATATCGGCATGGCCTATGGTCGGTTGGGCGCAGTCTCTGTTCAGGGAGTGCTGGGTGATAGCGGGATAGCGGGCGTTCTTTGGGTCAAACCGGGGCCGCACATGCCCCTCGGCGTACAGGCCAAGCCGTGTGCGGATCGCCTGCTCGAGGCGAAGCTTGCTGCAGGACCGGCGACATGCCGGGCATAGGCGGCGTGAAGGCCGGCGGCGAGGGCGCGGATCATGGCTTCGCCGCACCGGCGAGGTCCGGCTCTGATCGACAACACCGCAAATCGACAACATCGCAAAAGGACAGGGCCGCGTGGTGCGCCCGCACGGCGATCGCATTTGGCCAAGGATGGTCCTGGCAATTTCGTCGGACCAGTCTGAACGCTTGCAATTGCGTCGGATGGATATCGCCTTGCGGGCGTTTTAAAGCAGGTTCAGGGTGAGCCTCCGCAGAAGCGCCAAGTTTTCGGGTCCATGGTTTTTTCGAGTCCCGGCTCGGCCTTGGTCGACAATGGTGTCGATAACCTCGTGAAGACTATGGCGCGCAGGCCAGAGAAATTGCCCCTCCGGCCGCCGCGCCATAATCTCGCCTGGGTCATGGATGTCATGGATGTCATGGGGTCATGGATGTCATGGGGTCATGGTTGTCATGGGGTGTTGGACGTCCTGGGGTGTTGGACGTCGCCTTCGACAAAGACCGCCGCTCCACCCGAAAGACCATTCGGCCAGAGGGGCGGCGCTGATCGGCAAAGCCGCCATCAAACGCCTGAAGCGCGAGCCCTCTAACCCATCAGTCGGTTGCAAACGCGCGAAAGCCCGTGTGAAGCCCGAATTTCGAGCCGCCATTGGGGCGATTTGACGCTTGCGGACATGGTCTTGTCACCCTTACGTTTCCACAATTGTAACCTTTCCCCGGTCCAGCGTCAGCGCGATGCGGCCGCGCTTTAATTCAAGCGCGCGAGCGCCGAACACATCCCGCCGCCAGCCATGCATCGCGGGCACGTCGGCGTCGTCCGCGCCGGCGATGAGCTCCAGGTCTGCGGCGGATGCGATCAGCCGCGGCGCCACATTGTGGCGCTCCGCTTCCTGGCGCAGCAGCACCTTGAGCAGCTCCACCGTCGGCCCGACGCCGGACGGCGTATTCGGGCTGCGCTCCACCGCGGGCGCATGGGCCTGCGGGTCTGCCAGCGCCGCCGCCACCGCCGCCGCGAGCTCCTGGCCCATTTTGGAGGCGATAAAGCCCTTGGGCACCGCCCGCAGGCGGTCGAAAGCGGCGACGTTTTTGGGCCGCTGCTCGGCGATTTCGTAAATCGCGTCATCTTTCAGAATCCGGCCGCGGGGCACATCGCGCGTCTGCGCCATGCGTTCACGCCAAGCGGCGGTCGCTTTCAGCACCGCCAGATACTCAAGCCCGGTTTTACGCACCTTGAGTCGCTGCCAGGCATTGTCGGGCTCGGTATCGTAAATGGCGGGGTCGAGGAGGGCTGCGTGCTCGTCGGCGACCCAATCGAGGCGCCCGCCTGCGGCAAGCTGGTTCTGCATATTGGGATACAGGTCGCGCAGATGGGTGACGTCAGCCAGCGCATAGGCCAACTGATCCTCGCTCAACGGCCGGCGCGACCAATCGGTAAACCGGTGCGATTTATCCACCCGGCGCTTTAAATAATGGGCGACCAGGGCGTCATAAGCGATGGAATCGCCCAAGCCGCAGGCCATCGCCCCGATCTGGGTGTCGAACACCGGCGCGGGCATCGCGCCCGCCAGTTTGAAGAAAATTTCCAGGTCCTGGCGGGCGGCGTGGAACACCTTGGTGATCGCCGGATCGGTCAGCAGCGCCAGGAAAGGCGCCAGATCCAGCCCTCCCGCCAGCGGATCAATCACTGCTTCGTGCCGGCCGGCGGCGGCCTGAACCAGGCACAGCTTCGGCCAATAGGTGTTTTCGCGCAAGAATTCAGTATCAAGCGCCACAAACGAGGCGCCGGCCAGTGATTTGCAAAAGTCGGCGAGACCGTCGCCCGTTGTGATCACATTCATGTCAGCGCTATGGCGCCGACGGGCCACGCGCACAAGCGGTCGCGCCAGTGTGCTGGTTCAGCTGGGCTGCTCCATGGGGGCCGAAAGGGACGCCCCCCACGCCATGGGGTCAACGGCGCTCTGGCGTTAGGCTCGGCGTGCGACTGGACGGTTGATTGAGCGCCCGGTTGGGGGGCGCGCAGCGGCGGATGACCACCCGTCCCGGTAGAGTGGTGGCGGCGTCGCCGCAGGCGCGATCAATCTGCCGCTGCGTCAGGTTACGGGCGCCGGCCAGATTGGCGCCGCTCAGATCGGCCCCGGTCAGATTGGCATTGCGCAGGTCGGCGCCCGTGAAGTCGGCCAGCGGGAATTGCGCGTTTTCAAGGCGGGCGCTGTTCATGTCGGCGCGCACGAACGACACCTCCGCCCCGATCGCGCTGGTGAAGCTTGCCCGACGCAGCACCGCGCCGATAAAGCGGGCGCCGGCCAGGGTGGCGCGGTTGAACCGGGCCTCGGTTAAGTCGGCGACCGAAGCAATGGTAAAGCTCATGCGGGCGCCGGTGAAATTCGCGCGGTCAAAGCGCCCGGCGCCGAGATCGGCATGGCTTAAATCTGCGTCGGTGAAGTTGGCGCTGTTGAAGCGGGAGCGGGAAATGGTGGCGTAGGTCAGCCGAGCGCCAGTGAAATTGGCGGCGGTGAAATCGCTGTCGCTAATCCGGAAACGGTGGAAGTTCACCCGCGTGAGATTGCATGCCTGGCAGGGCTGCTTCCAGACGCCCTGCATGCGGACGCTTGGGGCGTCCTGACCTTGGATGGGCAGATTGGGGCCGTTTTGGCGCGCCTCAGCGCGCGGCCAGAACTGCGTCTTGGACAGCGTCTTGGACAGCGTCTGGGACAGCGTCTGGGCGGGGCTGGATTGGGCGGGGCTGGATTGGGCGGCCGCCGGCCATGATGGCAGGGCGGTCATCGCCGTCAGCGTCGCCACAAAAAGCCCGGCGCCCAGGAAACAAGAGCGAATAACGTTCATCGTTCATGCCATGCGACCGGCCGCACCCCGGCGCCAATGAAAAGCCTGCAAGGTCTGCTGCTTGGTTCAGGGTGTGGCGCCGAGGCCTCGGCAGGCCGGCACGCTCAGGCCCGGCGGCAACCGGGTCGTGGCGTCGCCGCAGGCGGTGTTCAGCTGCGCCTGGGTCAAGCCGCGGGCGGTGGCCATGTCTGCCCCGGCCAGAACGGAGCCCTTCATCGAAGAGCCACGCAGATTGGCGCCGCCCAAATAGGCGCCCACTAGATTGGCCGCGTCGAGATTGGCGCGGCTGAGATTGGCCCCGGTGAAGCGGGCGCCAAAACCATCCAGCACCGACAAATCAGCGCCGCTGGCGTTCAGGCGGTCCAGCGTGGCGAGGCTGACATTGGCCTGGCGCAGGCGGGCGCCGCTGAAGTTCCGGCCCTCCATGTCGCGGTAGGAGAAGTCCGCCTGGAACAGGTCGCAGCGGATGCAGACCAAGCGGCCATCTTCCACCGTCTTGATGGTGTGCGCCCGCTCGGCCTCGCTGGTGATCGGCTGGGCGAACGCCGCCGGCGCCAGGGCCGCAAGCGCGATAGCGGCGCACAAAACGTATCTCAGCATGGCGCAATCTCCGGCATGGGTGCGGCTTTCGCCTCATCCGGCAAGCACAAACGGCGCCACCGCCTGACGGGGTTATGCTTTGGCCAGATGATGCCCGCATGCCGCGCACTGGGCGCCCCCGGCGCCGTCGTCCTGCAGGGTGAAATGGCCGCAGGCGGGGCATGGCTCGGGCCGGTAGATTGGCCCTGCGGGCTTGGTCGGCGCCTCTCGGCCAACCGTATCCCGGCCGTGCAACACCACGATATTGTCCCCCGCCGCACCGCGGGCAAAGCCTTTCGAAATCAGCCGGGCGGCTTCTTCCGCCTCGATATGGCGCCGGCCCAGCCCGTCGGCGCGGGCGTCGAACGGGTCGACATGGGCCAGATCGCGGCGGTCCAGGTAAGAGACGGCCAATTCGCGGAACACATAATCGAGGATCGAGGTGGCGTGGCGGATCGAGTCGTTGCCTTTCACGGGGCCGGCTGGTTCAAACCGGGTGAACACGAAGGCATCGACAAACTCCTCCAGCGGCACGCCATATTGCAGGCCGATCGACACTGAAATCGCGAAATTATTCATCAGGCTGCGGAAGGCGGCGCCCTCCTTGTGCATGTCGATGAAAATCTCGCCCAAGGCCCCATCGTCATATTCGCCGGTGTGCAGATATACTTTGTGGCCGCCAATGCTGGCCTTCTGGATATAGCCCTTGCGGCGATCGGGCAGGCGTTCGCGCGCCGCGGTGCGCGCGCTGGCGGCCAATTGTGGCCCGGGCGCGGTGGGCCCAATAGGCCCGGTGAATGGAGTAGGCCCGGTGGGTGGAGTGGGCCCGGTGGGTGGAGTGGGCCCGGTGGGGGGAGTGGGGGCAGTGGGCGCGGCGGCGATCTGGACTGGCTGCGGCAAGGCGATCAGCCTCATCGCCGGGCGCGCTTTGGTGCGCGGCGCAGGGGCGGGCGCAGGCGGCGGCGGCGAGATCGAAGCCGCTCCCAGCAAATAGGGCTGGGCGGCGGCCAGCAGACGCACCCGGGCGTCCAGGCCCACGCCGGCCCCGCTGGCGAACACCGCCGCCTCCGGCGCCGCCAATTCCAGCAGCGACAGATCGGCCGACCCAAAACATGCGGCCTGCGCGGCGGCGATGCCGGCGGCGCTGAAGCCCAAGGCCTGCAACAGCGCTGCGCCCGAAAGCTCCAGCGCCTCCCCGCTCAGGCCCAATTCGCTCAACACATCCGCCCCGATCACGGCCGGGTGGAACACCGCATCAAACGACAGCGCCGACGCGCAGGCGTCTTCCAGGTCGTCGATCACGGGATCAGCCAGGCCACGCCGCCCCAAGGTTTCACGGTTCACGCCGGGCAAGTCCGTCAAGCTGCGGCGGCCGCCGATCCGGGCGGCGGCGGTTTCGGCGTCATGGCCCAGCACCGTCAGGCCCGCCAGCGCCGGCGCCGTCAGCCGGTTGCGCACCACGCCGTCGGCGTCTGCGGCCAGCGCCACGGCCCGCGCCACAGGGTCGAAGCCATTGCTGGCCGGCTCGGTCAATGGGGTCGCGCCCGGTTCGCCGGCGACGGTCGTTATCCAGGTGTTGCGCAGCCCCTTGGCTTTGGCGGCTTGCAGCCACAGCGCCTTGGCGCGGATGGCGGCCTGGGCGAAGGCGGCAGGGGTGTCTTCGGACGGCTGCAGCGACGCCGGCGCGGCGATGGCGTCAACCCCGCAGACAGCGCCGCGGACTTTCGCGCACTGGCTGCTGGCCAGCGCGGCGGCGGCATTGACCAGGCTGGCGATGGCGATGGCGGCGCTGCGCCCGTCCGGGCTGTCATAGGCAAGGCCAGACGCCATCAAGGCGGCCGCCACGCCATCAATCCGCAAGGCGATGCGGCGTTCGGCGGCGGCGATCTCACCGGTCGGACCAGCAGGCCAAGGGGCGGCGTCGAGAGCGCCATTGACCACCGCCACGGCGGTTTGCACCGCATCAGCGAGTGCGGCGGCGTCCAGGACGCCGTCATGGATGAAGCGGGCCACATCGATGCTGGCGCAGGCGGCGCCGGTGGCGGACCAGCCGTCCACCAGCCCCAAAGGCGCGCACGGCACTGCCCCCGGCGTGGCCATGCTGGTGCGGCTGCGGGCCAGTGATCCGGCCATGTCCATGGCGGCGGCGTAGCGGTGGGCGGGCAAGACGCCTTCGGCGGCGGCCGCGATGTCTGCCTCCCAGGCGCCCAAGCGACGGGCGGCATAGATGGCGCGGGCGGCGTCCGGGCTATCCTTGCCGGCGGCGGTGAGCGCTTCGAGCGCCGCATCCAGCGACCGGGCGCCAGCTTGGGCGGCGCCGGCGAGACGGGCGCGAATTGCCTGATCCTCCGCGCAGGCGCGGCCTTCTGCGGTGTCGGGCGGACAGATGCGCAGGCATGCCTCCTCCGGGCACAGGCGGGCGAAGGCGTCCAGCGCATCCAGTGCGGCCCCGCTCGGCGCGCCAATCACCCCAACCCGCGCGCCGATCGTCAACCATCCCTGCACCTCGCGCACCGCCGCGCCCTCATCGCCGCCCGCGTCCGGCCATACGATCAGGGCGGCGCCGGCGGCCGGCAAGCCCGATTCGCTCAAGGCCGCCCGCCACAGGGCGGCGTCAAAGCCCAGGGCCTGGGCGCTCAACAGCCGCGACAAGCGCTCGGCGAAGGCTGCAAAGGCGTCTTTCGGGGCCATGCCCGCATCGCGCGCCCATTTGGCGAAGCTGTCGCAGGCGGCCTCAAAGCCGGGCCGCAGGCTCGCAGGGGCGTCTTCGCCCTCGTGCTGGGCCAGCCCCAGGCGCACGGCCTGGGTGATCGCGGCGGCCGACCAGCCCTCCGGCGCCTCCAGCGTCGGGCTGTCCTCGTCCCAGGGGGCGACCGGGGCGACGCGCCAAGCGGGGGCGGGTGGAAAGGCGGCGGCTGCGGACATGACGCTCACTCCAAAGAGAAATGGGGCTAACCCGATCCGGGGTGCGCCATCAAGATGTTGGGGTTTCGCAACGGTGGATAACTAGATATGGGCGACACGATCACTGGACCCTGCCTGCGGCTTGCGCCATAGTTCGGCCGCGCGGCGCACGGCCATTTCGGCGGCGCGCGGCAGGTTGTAAGGGGGGCGCGGCCGGTGTTCCTGAGTCGGATTTTCACCTGGTGGAATGGCGCCACGCTGGGCGCCCTTTACGATATCAAGCGCCGCGGCGTCCGCGTCGGCGAAGATGAACAGGGCAATGTCTATCTTGAGGAGCGGCGGGCCAGCCTGGATGGCCGCAAGCGCCGCTGGGTTCTGTACAAGGGCTATGCGGAGCCGTCGAAGGTGCCGCCCGATTGGCACGGCTGGCTGCACCATGTGTTCGATGCGCCGCCCACCGAAAAGCCGCTGGCGCGGCGCGCCTGGGAAAAGGATCACGTCCCCAATCTGACGGGCACGCCCTATGCCTATCGTCCGCCGGGCAGTCTGGCCTCGGGCGGTGATCGCGCCAAGGCGACCGGCGATTATGAAGCCTGGACGCCGGATTGAGCGGACGGAAGGGCTGGCCATGATGACGCGCGATGATCTCGCTGAAACGGTGCTGGGCCTTGCGGTGGTGATCGTGGCGGGGCTGTTTCTGGCCTTCGCCATTCAGCGCGGCGGCGTCGCTGGTGCGCCGGCCGGTTATGGCCTGCACGCCGCTTTCCCGCGCGCCGACGGCATGGCGCCGGGCGTGGAGGTGCGCCTGTCTGGGCTCAAGGTCGGCGCGGTGACGGACGTCATATTGCTGCCGGAACAGAATTATTGGGTGCGGGTGGATTTCACCATTCGCAGCGACGTCAAAATCCCGGCGGATTCCACCGCCAGAATAGCCAGTGATGGGCTGCTTGGCGGTTGGCATCTGGCCATCGAAAGCGGCGCATCGCAAACCATGTTGGCCAATGGCGGTCAAATCGAACAGACGGAGGGCTCCGTCGATGCGTTCGGTCTGCTCGGCGAAGTTTTGGAGGGCATGGTGCAGCGATTGGAACAGATGTCGACGCAGGGAGCGCCGCGGCCATGACTTTGGCAAGTTTCACGGTGCGCGCCAGCAAGGCGGCGGCAGCGTTCACGGCGACGGTCATGCTGCTGGCCGCGACCGCGCCGGCGGCGTCGGCGCAAACGGCAGTGTTGCGGGGCCTTGACAAGGTGACGGGCCACACACGCGATTTCAATGTCACGATCGGGCGCACACAAAAGTTCGGCACATTGGATATCATCGCTCGCGCCTGCACCAAGTCCGATCCGGTCGATCCGCCGGAAGTGAAGGTGTTTGTCGAGATTTTCGATACCCCTGCGCCGCGCGATCCCAAGGCCGAACCCAAGCGCACCAAAATCAAAGAAGGATGGTTGTTCGCCTCGACGCCGGGGCTGAACGCGCTTGACCACGCCACTTATGATGTGTGGCCCATCGACTGTAAAAGATGAGCGCCTGAAACGCCCTCCGGCAGCGCAAAGAAATTTGCATCACTGTCGAGCGCCTGCGCGAGACGCCGACGGAATGCGGCGCGGGTGATCTCCGTGCAGCCGAATTGCGCAAGATGCGCGGTGCGGAATTGCGCATCCAGCAATTGAAAACCGCCGGCTTGAAGGCGCCCCGCGAGATGCACGAGTGCAACTTTGCTGGCGTCTGGTGCGCGCGAAAACATGCTTTCGCCAAAGAATGCGCCCTGCAGCGCCACGCCATAAAGCCCGCCCACAAGGTCTTCCCCGCGCCAGCATTCAACGCTATGGGCATGCCCGCGCCGATGCAGCGCGCCATACAGATCAAGGATGGGTTGGTTGATCCAAGTGGATCGCCGTCCCGGCGCCGGTGCTGCACAGGCGCCCATCACATCGCCAAAGCAGCGATTGATGGTCACGCGGAACGGATCGCTGCGCACGGTGCGTCGCAACCGCGACGGGATTTGAAACGGCGATAATGGAAGAATGCCGCGCCGCTTCGGATCGACAATGAACAGATCGTCGTTG
>JBIKVO010000090.1:0-9272 GCA_044356795.1 Caulobacterales bacterium | reverse complement strand
GCCGGGATCTTGCCGGCCGATGCAGGCCATGGCGCAGATCCGAGGTTCAGGGACGAACTGACAGCGCTTGGGATTGCCTATGTCGTGGTGTGCGGGGCGCCCTCTCCATCGGGGCGCCCGGTCAGGCTCCAATGCCCGCCAAGGCCTGGAGCGGACATGGACGGCCAACCAAAACCGCAAGCGCGACGCCGATCACAAGCCCCACTCAGCCAAGACATTCGCGCCCTCTCTGGATCTTGAAGCCTGGCAAACCATCTCCTGGAGGGAGGGAACAAACCCGCAATTGAGTTCCCGTTTCGCACGCGTCCGGGTCCGACCAGCCCATCGCGAAACCCTGCGTGCTGAGCCGCGCTGCGCGGAATGGTTGATCATCGAATGGCTGGAAGGCGAGGCGCAGCCCTCCAAGTCCTGGCTGTCCACGCTTCCTGAAACGATCGGATTGGAAAGCCTTGTCGATCACGCGACGCTGCGGTGGCGCTTTGAGCGTGACGATCAGGACCTGAAACAGGACATCGGAAAACAGGACATCGGACTGTCTCATGACCACGGGCGAGTTTGGCGCGGCTGTCACCATCACGCCGCCCTGTATAACGCCGCCCTGTATAACGCCGCCCTGTATAACGCCGCCCTATATCACGCCGCTCTGTATCACGCTGCCCTATGCATCGCTGCCCTATGCATCGCCGCCTACGCCTTCCTGATCTCCGAACGGGAGACGATTGCCCCTTTGAGGACCTCGCTTCAACCTCAGACGCCCGTCGCCTGCCATGTCCGAGAACCGACGACCCCGAGGCGCTGCCAATAAGGACAGCACGATCCGTGGCCGGCTCAAGTGCAAGGGTCCGACGACGATTGATCATCGCCCTGGCGCGGTCACTGGATGGAGGCCCATGGTGCGCAGTGGTGCGCAGTGGACCGACGAACCAATTTCACAGCCGATTTGCGACGTAGTCGTATTTCGAAATCTGCTATTGTTTAGCCACCCGGCCGCGGGCCATCACGAACGCCACATCCTGCAGCGCGCGAATATCGGTCAGTGGATCGCCGCGAACGGCAATCACATCGGCCGCCATCCCTGGCTTCAACGCGCCCACCTCATCGGTCAGGCCGAGATGATCGGCGGCCACCACTGTCGCGGCGCGCACCACATCGATCGGGGCGAAACCAGCTTGGACCCACAACACCGCCTCGCGCGCATTATCGCCATGCGGGCTGACGCCGGTGTCTGTCCCAAAGGCGATCTTGATGCCGCCGCGCCGGGCGCGCTTCAGCATATCGAGCATGCGCGGGCCAACCTCGAGCGCTTTTTCCTTTTGCGCTGGGGTGAAATAGCTGTCCGGCCGGGCGGCCTGTTCCGCAACGAATGCCCCCGCCAGCACCGTAGGCACAAGATAGGCGCCCTTCTGCTTGAACAGACGGATGCTTTCGTCGTCGAGATAGGTGCCATGCTCGATTGAATCGACACCGGCGCGCAACGCGGCATTGATGCCGTCAACGCCGTGTGCATGCGCCGTGACCTTGCGGCCAAGCGCATGGGCGGTATCGACAATCGCGCGCAATTCCGGGTCCGTGAATTGCTGCCCAAGCCCCTGGCGCGTATTGGACAACACACCGCCCGTCGCGGTCACTTTGATAATGTCTGAGCCTTTTTTCACCTGCTCTCGCACGGCGCGGCGGCAATCATCAGCGCCATCGCACACGCTTTCGCGGCCCAGCACATGCATGACATCATCGCGATAACCGTGCACATCAGCATGCCCGCCAGTGGGCGTGATGGTAGAGCCGGCGGCCAGAATGCGCGGGCCCAGCGCGCGTCCCGCATTAATCTGATCGCGGATCGCAAAGATCGCATCATCGCCTTGGCCGGCGCCGAGATCCACCACCGTGGTGAAACCCGCATTCAGCGTGCGCTGGGCATACATCATACCCATCAGGGCGAAGTCGGCCTCCGATTGTGTGACGGCGTCGAGCCGTTGACCAGGCCCAGACTGGCTGAGAAGATGCACATGCGCATCTATCAGGCCCGGCATCACAAACGCGTCTTTCAGGTCAACCACCGTCACACCGGGGGCCGCAGTGTAGCCAGCCTCGATGCGGATGATCCTGCCGTCCGCCACCACAAGAGTGCGCGCGGTTTCGACGCGCCCAGTGGCCGGATCTGCCAGCAGCCGGCCGGCATGGATCACGGTTTGGGCCACGGGCGGGCCAGCGGCGGATTGCGCGTTTGCCGGTGTCAGACTGGCCGCAACCAAAGCGGCGATCACGGTAAACGCCGTCGCCATCGCGACCGCCAAGCGCTGTAGCATGGGATGTCTCCGCTGTTTTCTTGATCTTGCTTTAGTTTACGATCTTGCTTTGGTTTACTAACGTGGGAAGACGGGGCGTTAGCGGGCCCTCCGTGTCAAGCCTGCCTCCCGCCGCCGGAGAATCGGTGCACGGCGTTGACCCGCGCGTTCCACCCCGCTATACGCAGCCGCTCTGTTTTGACCACCTCTCAGGCCCTTACCCTATGGCGAATACCGCGTCCGCTAAGAAAGCAACTCGCAAGATCGACCGCCGCACCGCGATCAATAAGGCCCGCCGATCCCGCATCCGGTCGAGCTGGCGTAAGGTCGAAGAGGCGCTGGCGGCCGGCGATGGCGCCGGCGCCCAGGCTGCTTTGAAGGCGGCCGAGACGGAAACCATGCGGGCGGTTTCTCGCGGCGTTATGCACGCCAATACCGGCTCGCGGAAGGTGTCGCGCCTGACCCAGCGGGTAAAGACGCTGACCGGCGTCAAAGCCGGCTGATTGGCCCCTACGCTGGCGCTGAGGCACGACGCCGCGCATCACGATCGGCACACAGAAATTGACTGAACACAAAAAACGGTCGCCCATGGGCGACCGTTTTTTCTTGGCCAACGCAGGCTGAAGCGCCCCCGCTTCGGCATCCCTGACAGCGAATCGATGGCGCCCGGATATGGTGCGCAGCACAACCATTGCGCGAGATTGGCGCCAATTGCGGCATGACCCAGTACGACCACTAGGGATAGGCGCCGGCGAAAATCCTCGCATTGGCGATGCGCGCCTCGCGCGAAAAGGATCAATCGATTGACCAGGCCCGGACAGTCGCCAGACACCGCATCTTTGCGCGCCGCGGCGACTTTTTTTTGGCAGCCTAAAAAACTTTAGGGCGCTTTTCTCATGCCATGCATACCCGCATGGCTGCACAAAAGTCTCGATTCTGCAAGGCTTTGCGCGAAATACCGTGAAGCCGCAGGGAGAAGCTTTGTCGCGGTGTTGGAACAGAATCCGGTGTGTCAAGATAATGTCGACGCTGGCGCTAAGAATTCCCCACTTGCGCGCGTCCTACAGAGGTGTTTAGGGTTCGTTACCGCGATGACGATCCGTACCCGGACGTTTGGGCGCGCTCGGGTGGGATGGCGCAAAGCCACACCGCACGGTTGTGATCGCGAAAAACAAATGTGGGCTGACTAGGGCAAGAACTGGCATTGAAAACGGTCGTTGATTGGTCGTTGCTGGGCGTTCGCGATAAGGGCGTCGCACCGGTGGGGGTCACTGTTGTGGCGGCGTGAGGCCGCCTCGACGCTGTGATCGGGCGGTCTGTCTTCGGACCTCGATTGGCTTTCTGTTCGTGTTGGTTCACCGCGGCTGTTTCCAAGACAGGAGATCGCGGGGGCGATGTTACAAAGTGTTGTTTCCAATGCGCACACTCAAAGCGTGAGCGCAAACGCAGCGTGGCGTCTTGTGCGTGGCGAATTGCGGGGGGATTTCACCCCGAGCGATTACACCGCCTACATCGAACCGCTGCAGCTTTTGCTGGTGGAGGACGACCGCTTGGTCTTCCTCGCCCAGACCCGCACCCAGCAATTATGGCTGGAGCGCGAGGCCCGACGCCGGATTGAAGGCCGCCTGAAGGGTTACATTGATGTGGCGCGGCCGATCGCGCTGCTGACCGAAAAGGAACTGTCCCCGCTGGCCAGGGAATGTGTGGAGACCGCCCTCGCCGCCGCTCCGCCATCCTCGACAGCGCGTCGCTCTCAAGACCGCGCCCTTACCGATCGCGGCGGCCGGGCTGAAGCGGCGGCAACGCTGGCGCCGCAGGCTTTTGCGGGATCATTCGAGACATTCCAGGTCGGCCCCAGCAACCAGAAGGCCGTCACTCTGGCGCGCATGATCGCCGCCAAATTTTCCGCGGCGACGCAATTGGCGGTATTTTACGGTGAACCGGGCGTCGGCAAGACCCACCTTGCGGAGGCGATCTGCGCCGCGATCGTGGCGCGCGATCCTGCGATCCGCGCTGTCATCACCAGCAGCCTGACCTTTATCGACCGCTTCCTGTCATCGATGCGCAACCGGGAAGAAGGCCCGGCCTTCAAGGCCGACTGCCGCGCGCCGGATGTCCTAGTGATCGATGACGTGCAGCATATCGCCGGCAAGAAGGCCACCGAAGAAGAGTTCATGGCGCTGCTTAGCTACCATCTCGAGCGCGGTCACCAGGTTATCCTCACCGCCGATGTCGGCCCGGGGGAGCTGGACGGGTTCTCAGGACGCCTGAAACATCGCCTGCGCTGCGCCACGGCGTGTGAAATCGCGATGCCGGATTTGGCTTTGCGGCGCGCCATTCTCGACAGCCGTGTGGTGGTACACGCCCAGTCCCACCCTGGCTTCACAGTCGCACCAGAGGCGCTCGATCTGATCGCTACCCGAATGGATGTGTCCGGACGAGAGCTGGACGGCGCCATCAGCCAATTGGTTCTGGAGTGGGAAATGCTGCAAAGCCCGATCACTGCCGCACGGGCAGAAACCGTTCTACGCAGTCGCCTCGTCGGCGCTGAAAAGCGGATCATGATTGATCATGTGCGCGAGGCCGCGGCCCAGCACTTCAAAATGACCCAGCAAGAGCTGCTGCGACGCACCCGGGAACGGGCGGTGTCTTATCCGCGCCAGGTGGCGATGTATGTGGCCTGCAAGCTGACCCAGCAATCACTGCCTAACATCGCAAAATATATGGGAAATTTCGATCACACCACGGTACTGCATGCGCGCAAGAAGATCGACAAGCTGCTGCTCAAGGGCGAGAACGAAAGCGTTCGCCGCGATGTCGATGCTGTGATCAAGATGGCTCGTCAGCTGCCCTGATTAAGACCAAAGCGCGGCTCGATCGGCGATCGGCCGCACATCGGTTGAAAATATTGATTTATCGCGTATTCCAGGAGGCGCAAACGTGGCGCAGCGGGGCCAAATCCTAAGTCGTTAACGCGCCATATTGACGGCTCGACATGCGGGGTTCAGGCAGACTGTCGCGCGTTTGCGGCCGATTGATAGTTTGAGGGTTCGCGCTTCAGGAGCTTGAGGGCGGCTTTGCGGGTCAGCGCCACCCCTTTGGCCGAATGGTCTTTTCGGGTGCGGCAGCGGTCTTCGTCGAAGCCGACGGCCAACACCCCATGGAGGTTATGGCGCGTAGGCCGGAGAAATGCCCTTCCCGCCTCTCTCAGAACGGTGTGGGAGCCTCTCGGCTCATACCGGCCCCATCTAGCAACTGCAGAACACACTCATCTCATTGGATTTGGCGTCAACATTGCGCTGTGCGCGCACCAGGCCCGCCTCGCTTGCACAGGCCAAGACCAACAGGCCAAGACCAAATGGAGTGCGCCGGTCCCATCGGGTGCTGTTTGTACCGGGACGCTGTTTGTACCGGGGCGCTGTTTTCGATCCGCGCACGGTCTTGCGGTCGATCGCGATGACTTCCGGCGACGCGCCATGCCCGGTTTGCCTGGCCGTGTGCACAGACGCCGCCCAGGACGCAAAGCCCCGCTCAAGCGTCACGGGCTCGATCAGGCGGAACATTGGGCGGAATGTCTGCGCGCGCGGGTCGCCCTGCACAAACGGCAAACAGCGCCTCAGCCAATCGAAGCTTTCGCCGACCCACATCTTCACCGCACTCCCAAACATCGCCGCCGCAGACCGCACGGACCTGTATCGCCAGCAGGATTGTCGCCAGCATGAGTGTCGCCAGCAGGATCTCATCCAGCGGAACCGTCGCCCTCCCAGCCGCCCGATGATCGGGTGCTGCCCGCATCTCATTCAGAAATCCGACCGTCATCAAAGCCAACCAAGATAGACCCGGTCGAATCGAGGTTCGATAATGTCACGTTAAGAATTTAAGGCGCCGCCCTGGCGGTGGAGGGCTTGGGCCTTCCGCCGCTTCTGCTAATGTTATGCTCCTTGTGAGTCGGCGTAATCGCGCGCCCGAGCAGAAAAAGGATCGCCCATGCGGCTCACCATCGAGCGCGCTGCGCTGTTGAAGGCGCTGACCCACGTTCAAAGTGTCGTCGAGCGTCGCAATACGATCCCGATCCTGTCCAATGTGCTGCTCACCGCGCAGGACAATGTTCTGCGGCTGACCGCCACCGATCTCGACATTGAGATCGCCGAGAATGTGTACGCCACGATCGACCGCGCGGGTGCGACATCGGCGCCGGCACAATATCTGTATGACTTTGTGCGCAAGCTGCCGGATCAGGCGGTGGTGAAGCTGGAAATTGCGGGCGATGATCCGCGCTTGTCCCTGTCGGCCGGCAAGGCGCGGCTGAACCTGCCAGTGCTGCCGGCGCCGGACTTTCCGGTGATGCCAACCGACGCACTGTCGACACGGTTCCAAATCCACCCGACTGAACTCAAGCGCCTGATCGAGAAAACCCGCTTTGCGATCAGCACCGAAGAGACGCGCTATTATCTCAACGGCATTTTCCTGCACACCGTGGCAAAAGACGATATCGCCGTGCTGCGCGCGGTGGCGACGGACGGACACCGGCTTGCCCTTGCCGATTGCCCGGCGCCGGAGGGGGCGCAAGGCATGCCCGGCGTAATCGTCCCCCGCAAAACCATCCAGGAATTGTATCGCCTTTTGGATGATGCCGCCGATGAAGTGGAGGTCGCGGTCAACGAACAGAAGGTGCGCTTTCATCTCGGCGATGCCGTCCTGACGTCGAAGCTGATCGATGGCAGCTTCCCGGAATATGCGCGCGTGATTCCCAAGGGGAACGATAAGTTCCTGCAGGTCGATAATGCAGCGTTCGCCAAAGCGGTGGATCGCGTGTCAACCGTGTCGGCGGAGCGCTCGCGCAGTGTGAAGCTGGGGCTGGAGAACGACCGCCTGACATTGACGGTGAACAATCCCGATGCCGGCGTTGCGACTGAAGAACTGATCGCCAGCTACGAATCGGATCCGATGGAGATTGGCTTTAATGCGAAATTTCTGCTCGATGTCGCGGGCCAGATCGGCGGCGATCAAACCCGGTTTGAGTTTGCCGATTCCGGCAGCCCAACCCTGGTGCGCGACCTTTCCGACGGCCACACCCTATACGTCCTGATGCCGCTGCGGGTGTGATGATAATGGACGCGATCACTGCGCGCCTATGGTGCGCGCGGCTGACGCTAACGGACTTCCGCAGCCATGCGCATCTGGATCTCAACCTTGATGCGCGTCCGGTCTGCCTGCACGGCCCGAATGGCGCCGGCAAAACCAATATCCTTGAGGCCTTGGCCGCCTTGGCGCCGGGCCGCGGCTTGCGCAGCGCGAGTGCAGCCGATATCGGTCGCGTTCAAGCGGATCCGCAGCGCGGTTTGTTGTGGGCGGTTTCAGCGAAAATCATCGCAGACACCGATGAGATTGCCTTGGGCGTTGGCGCCGAACGCAATGCCGACGGCGGCGTCCGTAAAGTGGCGCGCGTCGAAGGCGAAACAGCCGCTGCCGGAGATCTCGCGCGCGCTTTTCGCTTGGCGTGGGCGACGCCGGCGATGGATCGGCTGTTTTCCGGCTCCGCTGGTGATCGCCGCCGCTTCTTTGACCGGTTGACCATGGCGCGCACGCCAAGCCATGGCCGTCACGCCGCCGCGTATGAGCGCGCGATGCGCGATCGTCAGAAGCTGCTGGACGATGGCGGCGATCCGCACTGGATTGATGCCCTTGAAGCGCAGATGGCCAAACATGGTGCAGCGATGGCGCAGGCGCGGGCGGCGATGTTGGGCTTGTTGTCCGCCGCGATTGCCACGCGTCCAGACGGCGCCTTTCCCAAAGCGGTCTTGGCGTTTGACGGGCGCTTCGAAAATGAGACGTCCAAGGATGATCAAGAGGTCCTGTTGGCGCAAGCGCTGCGACGGGGGCGCGCGCGCGATACCGCCGCCGGGCGCGCGCTGGATGGGCCGCACCGCAGCGATTTACTCGTGCGTCATGGCCCGAAAGACATGCCGGCCTCTTCATGCTCCACCGGTGAGCAAAAAGCCCTTCTCCTCGGCATCATGTTGGCGCATGCACGCGCGCTGGCGGATGACACACACAGCGGCCCGTGTCTGTTGTTGCTTGATGAAGCCGCAGCCCATCTCGATCCGGATCGCCGCGCAGCGCTGTTTGATGAATTGCTCGCCCTGCCGGGACAAAGCTGGTTGACCGGCACGGAGGACGCGCTGTTTTCTGCGTTCGGTGATCGCGCGCAGCATGTGCGCGTTTAACCGAGAGCCAATCGTGCAATAAGTTTGCGCATAAACGCACCAGCTTCATCCAGCTGCGACAATGCGATCCACTCGTCTGGTTGATGCGCCTGATCAATAGAGCCCGGCCCGCAGATCACCGTGGGAATGCCGGCCCGTTGAAACAGCCCCGCTTCTGCGGCAAACGCTGCGACTTGAAATCCGTTGTCGCCGGTGATCTCGCGCACGAGACGTTCCGCCTCGCTGGATGTATCCGGCGAAAGGCCCGGCGTGTTGGAGCGCTGCATGACAACAACGCCGGCTTCGTCACTGAAGCGCTTCAAATCCGCGTCGATCTGCGCCGCCAGCGCGCGCAAGCGGGCCTCATACTGATCGGGATCATCGCCGGGCGCAGTACGCAAATCGCACTGAAACCAACAGCGCCGCGCCAGAATATTCACTGCCGTGCCACCCTCCACACGACCGATCGTCATCGTGGTGTAAGGCGGTGTGAAGGGGCTGTTCGGATCGGCATTGGCTTTTGCCTCTTCAGCCATGGTGGCGATCAAGTGCATCAATGGAAGCGCCGCCATGATCGCAGACGCGCCCTGATGCGTCTGGCTGGAATGCGCTTCAACGCCCGTCACTTCGATGGTGAATGTGCGAATGCCTTTATGCGCCGAAAGAACGCGCATCGATGTCGGCTCGCCCACGATCACGCACGATGGTTTGGGCGCCGTATCAGGAAGAACTGCGATCAGGCCGGGCGCGCCGAGACAGCCCACTTCCTCATCATAGGAAA
>JBIKVO010000473.1:0-2545 GCA_044356795.1 Caulobacterales bacterium | reverse complement strand
CCACGAAAACTCACGGGGTTCAACGGCTCTGTAGCTGATCGACCGGAAAATGCGCTAGGCCAACTTGCGGCTGGTCCGGCCTTTTTGAATGTTCTGCGAAGCGGGGGACGCATTTGCTCAACCGAATCCCGCGACTGGGAAAGCCTTTCTGCAGCAAAGGACTTTTCTTCAGAGTATGGCGCAACGCCCGGTTTTGAGCGCTGGCGCGTTGAGCGGAGGTTTTTAACAAATGAAGTTGAAGTGGGTGGCCTCCGCTTGCTGGCTATGCCGGAGGGCGACCCCTCGCGGCTCAGCTTTCATCCAAGCGCAAGCGATCGGAAGCCTCGGCCGCGGCCTCCAACAAGTGAGCGGGGTACGGAGTCAATTGGCTCCCCGGCGCCATCGGGTACGTCAACCAACTCCGAACACCTCATCATCGCGCAGAAGGACGGCGACCCGCGTGACCGAGCGCAAGTTCTTATTGGCATGGACGTCGGGGGAACGCCTCTCTTCTGGAATCTGGACCGCACCGCTACTCCAAGCTTGCCGAATTTCGGTCTTTCGGTGACCGGCGATGCGGGGCAGGGCAAGACTCAGGCGATCAAGGCGATCATCGCCGATGTTGCAAAGCTTGATTGCCCCGTTCTGATCTTCGATTTCAAGAATGACTATGGCGACGACTTCGCGGAGAAGCACCGTTTCACGGTCATCGATTTAAGATCTGGGATGCCCTTCAACCCACTCAAACCACCACCGCAAGGGGCGAGCGGGTCTCAAATCATCACGCATGTGTACGAGATCGCGAGTATGCTGGCTGCAACGCTTGGGCTCGGCGCTCAGCAAGAGTCCATGCTGCGCGAGGGCGTAAGGGCCTGCTTTGAAGCCAAAGGCGAGCCGTTAGACGAATGGAGGCGTCCCGAGGACATTTGTGCGCCCAGCTTCTCCGAGGTGATCGGCCACATCGAAACGACGAGCGGAAATGCGGCGACGGGGCTCGTTAACAGGCTGGGCTTGCTTCACGGGTTGCGCTTGCTTCCCGCGGACGCAGAAGCGAGGATGTCGTTCGACGAATTGATGAGGGGCCGGTTCGTGCTCTCCTTCAATCAGCTTCCGAACGATGACGGCCTAAAGGGCGCGCTGGCCGAACTTTTTTTGATCCAGCTTCAGGGTTATATGTTGAGAGGCGAACAGCCCCGCGCATTGCGACGCCTTTTGGTATTTGATGAGGCTTGGCGGGCCGCAGGCTCTCCAAGGCTCATTCAGCTCGCGCGAGAAGGGCGTGCATTCGGTGTTGGCGTCGTCGTTGGCACTCAATTCCAGGACGATCTTTCAACTGATCTGGTCGGTAACTTGGCCAGCAAACTCTATCTCTACAATTCCGATGCCCAGAAACGCATGGCCACGGTCCGCGCCCTCACCGGCAGTACTGCGGGGCAAGCCGCCGTCGCTTTGAAAGATATGCTGGCGGGGCTTGCGCCCTTTGAGGCGGTCTTCTCCAATCAACAAGCCGCGCCGTACAGAAAAGTGCGCGTCTCGCCATACTTTGAACGATCGTCCTGAGATCTGCCGCCTCTCGGCGAGATCGGGCCCGATCCGCCCTGAGGTCGAACGGCAGGGGCGATCGAAAGCTTCCGTTCGCGTCAACGTGAAGGCCGTGTCGAGATGGCCCAGAGCTGCCGTTCGCGCTCGCCTATTGGCAAGCTCGTGCCGACAAATCCGCACAACGAGGTCGCGAAAACTGGTGCCAGGCCAAGGCTAGCAATCAGCCGGCCGGGTTGATTTGGGAACGGAGCCACCGCGCCACCGTGGTCAGCTGTTTTGCGGCGGGGCTGTCCGGCGCAGCTGCGAGCCAATAGCGCCATCCGTTGTCGAGGGCATCTGGGTGCACTTGGATCAGCCTGCCGGCCCTTATTGGCTCCTCGCAAACCAGAGTGGGCAGCAAGGCGACGCCGACACTAGCTTCCGCAGCGTGCAGCACGCCCTCAATAGAGTCGAAGAAGACCTCGCGACGGGGGCCCTCGATCTCAAGCGACTTGAACAACGCGGCCCAATGCGATGATCGTTGCGTTATCGTGAGAAGCGTCGCCTTGGCCAGTGCTCGGGTGTCCTTGACGATGGTTTGGCCTAGGCTTGGCGATGCGACGACAAGGGAGCCCGACGCCTCGACTTCGATCGCGTGCGCGCCGGCCGGCTCAGGACCAAAGTAAAGCGCCATCGACCGCGGGTCTTTGGAAACATCGCTTCTTTCCAGCGTGCTCTCGACTGAGAACGAGACGCCGCAACGCAACGTGTTCAAGGCGTCGATGTTCGGCAGAATGTAACGGGACGCGAACAACGGCGCCGCAGAAAGTCGTAAATTGAGAACGGCGTTTCCCGCTTTCGCATAGGCTTGCGCAATGGCGCTGAACGCGGGGCTGAGGTCAGCCGCCAGGGCGCGGCCTGCCGGCGTCAACCCCACGCCGCGCGCAAGCCGTTCGAAAAGACGCACGCCCAGCATGCCCTCGAGATTGCGCACGTGATGGCTGACCGCCGACGGAGAAAGCCCAATCTCCGCCGCCGCATCGCG
>JBIKVO010000089.1:0-9347 GCA_044356795.1 Caulobacterales bacterium | reverse complement strand
CTGGCGCAGTCACTGGATAGATGTCCATGGTGCGCAGTACACAGACGAAATAATCCGACAGCCACTTTCTGACGTAGTCGCACTAATAGGCTGTTGGAGACGTCGCGCGCGTCGCGATGACGTCGGATTTTCGCACGGCGCAGAAGCGTTGCGCAGCGCGTAGCGGGGCTAACCGCTTTCCGCAGCGAGAACCGCCGCCAGCCCCTCTCGATAACTGGGAAAGGCTGGGCGCCAGCCCAGTGCGGCTTTGGCCCGTGCATTTGAAACCCGCCGATTGCCGGCGTAAAAACTTGCCGCCAATTGCGAGAGATGCGCCTGCCCGATCGGTGTGTCGGGCGGACATGGCGCGCCGATCAGGCCGGCGGCAAAGGCGATCACATCCTGCGGCGGCGTGGGGGCGTCATCGCAGAGATTATACACCGCACCCGGCTGTGGCAGATCGAGGCTGGCTCTCAACGCCGATACGATGTCGTCGCGGTGGATGCGCGAAAACACCTGACCTGGCTTGATGATCCGCTGCGCGTCGCCGGCGCGCAGGCGGTCAAACGGCGACCGCCCGGGCCCATAAATCCCGGCGAGACGAAATACCTGGGCGCCGCGCGCACGCCAGCCGGCCTCTGCGTCCAGCCGAGCTTGGCCGCGCGGCTCACGCGGGCCAAAGGGGCCATCTTCAAACGCCCATCCCCCTCCCAGATCGCCATAAACCGCCGTTGTCGACAGATAGCCGATCCAAGCGTTTGGTTGTGTCGACGCATCGGCCAAGGCGGTCAGCGTTGGATCGCCGCCGCGCCCCGGCGGGATTGACACCAAGATCACCGACGCCGCCGAAAACGCCTCCCGCAGCGCTGGGCTGGCCGCGCCGCCATCGAACGCCATGATGTCGCGGCCTTGGCCAGCCCGGCGCGTACCGATCACCCGCCCGCCGCGGGCACGCAAGCCGGCGCCAAAAGCCTGTGCTACATAGCCATATCCGAGGCACAGACACAGCGGTGGCTTCGACTGGAGAATATCAGGGTCCGCCATGGTTTCGCCGTGCGAATGGGTGTTGGGTGACGATACAATTAGCTTAGGACTGGCGCCATGTTGATCCCCGTCGTTTTGATGCAGGCGACCCTGCCCTTCGCCGCTGATGCAACCCTGGAGGCGCGCCTGCAGACGCGGTTTGAGGCCTGCGTGACGCGCATCGAGGCAGCCCCCGAAGCCGCTTATGAGGCCGCAATGGCCTGGTCAAACGAAGCGTTCCACCCATTTGCGGTGCGGTGCGCCGCGATGGCCTTGATTGAGATGGGCCGCGTCGAGGAAGGCGCGGAACGCTTGGCAAGCCTTGCCGCCACCAGTTCTTCCGGGCCGCCCGAACAGCGGGTCGCGGTGCTGGTGCAGGCTGCCAACGCCTACCTGCTGGCGCGCCTGCCGGAGAAGGCGAAAACAGCGCTGGACCGCGCCCTGTCGTTGACGGCGCCTGATGATCCCAACCGGTACGAATTGCTGCTCGACCGTGCGACGGCGTTCGCGCTGACGGGCGATTTCCGCAGGACGGAGGAAGATTTGAACGATGTGTTGGCGGCACGCCCGGGGGATGCGCTGGCGCTGCGGCTGCGGGCGGACGCACGAATGCGCCAAGGCGCGTTTGATCTGGCGGTGAAGGATGCCGAAGACGCCGTCGCCGCCGATCCCAAAAACATTGATGCGTTGCTGGTGCGCGGCCAAACGATCGAGGCCCGCCGCACCGGTCAGGCACCGCAATAAAGGCCGCCCCTCCCTATTCTCTTGGCGACGCGTTCGGCGCCACCTGCACTGCGCCGCTGATGTCAGCTTGAATGGCGCCCAGCGACAACACCCGCTTGAGCGCATCTTCAGCCCCAAGTGGATACGGCCTCACCGCCGCGCGCGGCACGTATAACAAATAGCCCGTGGTTGGGATCGGCGCGAGCGGGATATAGACAGCCACAACCTCCGCCTGACTGCCGACCACGGCCGCGCCATCGTCGCTGGTGACGAAACCGATGGAATACAATCCGGGGCTTGGGAACTCGACCAAAACGGCTTCCTTGAACGAAGTGCGATCGCGACTGGTGACTTGCTGCAAAAGCTGTTTGGCGCCGCCATAGATCGTGCGCACCAACGGCACCTTGTTCACGAACTCCTCGGTCTCCGCGACGATCACCCGCCCGATGAAATTCGCCGTCAATGCGCCGAAGACAAAGATCACCACCAGCGCCAAAATGACACCGACGCCCGGCACTTGGCGCACTTGACGCTCAAGATCATCCTCAAGCCAGCCAAGCATCGTTCCGTCAATTAGGCCGACCACTGAGATAATCAGCCAGCCCGTCACCAACAGCGGCAGAACACTCGCCACACCCGAAAAGAACGAGTTGCGGATGAAGCGACCCAACCGGAAACGCAAGCCCGGGCGTTGGACCATCGATTGTGGCAGGGCGGGCGGCGTCGGCATGTGATGCAGTCAATCCGGCAATGGCGCGCCTTTGGTGGCGTCTGCGGCAGATGGGCCTTGGCGCGCCGTCGCGCAAGACAATTTGACGCCCACCGCACTCAGGCCGCCGCACTCAGGCCGCCGCCCTCAGGCCGCCGCCCTCAGGCCGCCGCACTCAGGCCGCCGCACTCAGGCCGCCGCCCTCAGGCCAGCTGCCCGCGCCAGATCACCCGATCGCCGGGGATCACCGCATCCGGTGCGATCGGTTCGTCGCTCTTGATCGCCTCATACAGTGGGCCAAAATCAGTATCGATGGATTGTCGGATCAGTTGCTCGAAATTGTCGAGCACAAAATAGACGCCCTGATAACGATCGATCCAATAATGCGTCCGCATCACCCGCTCGAGGCTGAACCCAAGGCGGTGCGGCGCCGGGCTATCGACGGAGTACTGCGTCTCGCCAAAGCTGGACAACATGCCCGCGCCATAAGCCTTGATCCCGTTCTCGGTCTGGATCAGGCCGAATTCCACCATGTACCAATAAAGCCGCGCCAGGATGCCTACCGCATCATGCGCCAACGCTTTGGGCCCGCCGAGGCCGTACTCCTGCAAATATGCCGAAAACACCGGGTCAAACAGCAACGGAACATGACCGAACACATCATGGAACACATCCGGCTCGACCAGATAATCGAGTTCCTCGGGCGTCCGAATCCACCAGCTCGCCGGGAAGCGCTTGGCGGCGAGATGGGCGAAAAACACATCATCAGGCACCAGCCCCGGCACCGCCACCACCTCCCAGCCCGTGGCCTTTCGCAAGCGCGCATTCATCGCCTCAAAACTAGGGATGCCATCGGCGCAATCCATCGCCGCCAGCGACTCGATAAAGGCCGGCGCGCCATACGCTTTCACCAGACCGGACTGGCGCGCATAGAGTGTGCGCCATAAACTGTGCTGCTCAGTCGTATAGCAATCGAGCGGTTGATCCACGGTCCAATCGGCGCGCATGGCGGTATAGTCGCCGCGCAGATCATGGACGGTGGGGGCCTTGGCCAGCGCATCTGGGGTGCTCATCGCGCCGTCTCCGACAAAACCTGAGTATCGCGAGACGACAGCATAACCGCAGATAAACACAAAGGGGCGCCGCAATGCGACGCCCCCCCGTGGTTTTCGGACGAATTCTTGCGCAAGCACGGGCTTGGGCGCAACAGCCTACCAGCGATGGCGGCGCTCGTTGAGCAGAATCGCATCCACCACCAAACGCGTAGCTTCCCGGATCAACAGCACATCGTCATTGTGGCGGCCATAAACATAGCCGCGCGGCGGTGGTCCAAGCCGGCGATAGAGATCAGCCGATACCGCTCCCCAGTGATGTCCGCGGGGATATTCATGGCCCAGGCGATAAGGACGGCCCCAATCGGCGCGATAGGGGTGGCAGTCGCGGCCGTAGTACCGACCGACAACGCTGCGGCGGCGATCGTCAAACCATGCGCCGACAGAACGGCTGTCATAGCCGCGATCGCCACGCCAATGACGATCATCGCGCCAGTTGCGGCTTTCCCGCCAGCTGCGGTCGTCGTCATGCCGGTCGCGCCAACCGCCGTCGTGGCCACGGCCATGATGCCTCGGACGGCTGCAATCGATGTTTTCGCTGTAGCGGCCATTCGAGCGCCACACCCGCTCCACGCGGCAGCTGTCGCGATAAAACACCTCGACCCGGCGATCTTGATGGTAGCCCCGGTCCCAGGCATGGGCGGCGGGAGCAAACATCGGCAACAGCGATGCAGCAACCGCGGCGGCGAGAATTGTCAGTCTCATGGTGGCGCACTCCAACAGCCGGAAGCGGACAATGTGAGATTGAAAGGTCCGCCTTGGCAGATGAATGCGTGCTGAATCGTTGGTTCAGATATGGCGTCATGGCCCCCGTCGCGCCGCACCCCACAGCAAAAGGCCCGACCTTGCGGTCGGGCCCCTGCTGATCCGTTGGGAAGGAGAGTGGATCAGCGGCCAGTGGTCTGCATGATCGTGCCGACGGCGGCAAAACGCTCGTTCAACGGCTTGATGGCGTCCTTGGTGACGCCCGACATCAACTCTGACATCTTGTTGAGCTCCGCGACATACGCCTCAAACGAGGACTTCGCGAACTCGGCTTGACGCTCCATCATTTCCTGGACCGACTTCGAAGACATGATCGACTTCGCCGCCGCCATGTTGGTTTCCATCGCCTTCTTCGAGAAGGCCACATAGTGCGAGGACAGAGCCTCAAAGCCCTTCGAAGCCGCCGTCGCCGACGCGATCCAGGCTTCGACATTCTCTTTGCCGAACGCGCCCATCTCACTCATCGCTGCCATCGTGCGCTCGACATGCTCTTTCATTTGCTCTTGGCCGGCATGCGCCATCGTTTCCAGGGTTTTGGCGGCGTCGTCGGTGGGGAATTTCGGCTTGGAAGTTTTAACGGTGGCCATGGTGCGTCTCCGAACGTTTGGACCTTGCGGTCTGAGCAGATGAACAAGTGTATGTCTCAGGGGCGCAGGCCCTCCTTACCCTGAGGCCTTCCGCCACGGACACCCACCATCAGGCGAGAAGTACACCTGTGATGTCCTATCCGTCAGGCGGCCCCTCAGGCGAAAGCCGACGACTGCGCTTCAACGACTCATTCTTCCCATGCTGCGGATGCGAAGTCAATTGCTTTTTTGTGCGCCGCACAAAAAGGCGCCCATAGTTTGGACAGTTTCGCCCCCAAGCTGGGCGCCCGCGCCAAGACATGGCGCATCTCAGGGCGATCTTTCATTTCGCCTTCAAGCATGGCGAGTATGCTGTGGGCGACTCAGGTCATGACTTTGTAATGTGTTTCGGCACATTCTTTGCCTAGATTTCTCCCTAATCTTTGGGAAAAGCTCGCCGATGCAATTGTTCGCCCTCTGTGTCCGCGTCGTTTGGATCGGGTTCGCTCTAGCTGTCGGCGGACTTGTGGCAGCCGCACCGGCTTTGGCGGACGATCGCTATGCGGCTTTTGTCGTCGATCCGCGCAGCAATGAAGTGTTGCACAATGAAATGGCGGATGAACTGCGCTTCCCCGCATCGCTGACCAAGATGATGACGCTGTACATGGTGTTCGAGGCCATTCAGCGCGGCGAAATCACCATGAATTCGCGTCTCACGGCCTCGCGCGCCGCAGCGGCCCAACCGCCGTCGAAGTTGGGCGTCCGGCGCGGTGATTCCTTGACCGTGGAACAGGCCGTCTATGCCTTGGTTACGCGGTCGGCCAACGATGTGTCGGTGATGATCGCCGAACGCCTCGGCGGCAGCGAGGCCGCCTTCGCCGATCGCATGACCATGCGCGCACGCCAGATTGGCATGGCCCGAACCCAGTTCCAAAATGCGTCAGGCCTGCCACACCGGAGCCAATTCACCACGGCGCGCGACATGGCGACCCTTTCGCTGGCCCTCATGCGCGACTTCCCTCAGTATTACGGATATTTCAGCACGCAGGGTTTCAGCTGGCGTAACCTCTATTCCCGCAACCACAACTCGCTGCTTGGGTCTGTGGCCGGCGTGGACGGGCTGAAGACGGGCTATACCCGAGCGTCAGGGTTCAACCTCGCTTCCTCGGCGGAGCGCAACGGTCAGCGTGTGATTGTGGTGGTAATGGGCGGCTCGTCGGCCGCGGCGCGGGACGCGCAGGTCGCCTATCTGCTTGAGGCCGCGTTTGAGCGGCTAGACTCGCGCGATCGCAACCGCCTGCCGGCCCCGATCGCCACCTATGCGGGCCTGCCGTCGGATCGCGTGATGGTTCAATTTGGCGCCAATGTCCCAACGACACCGCTGCAGCCGGGACAGATGATCTCCATCCAGCCCGAGCCGATCAGCGCTGATGAGTTGGAAGACGGCGGCGAAACTGCTCCAGTCCATATCCGCTGAGCGCGTCTGCGCGACGTTAAGCCGGCGCTACTTAATCACAACTCCGTCACCGCGCAGACATTGACGACGCCTGTTCCGGGCCTGTTCAGTACCTGTTCCGGGTCACTCGCGCTGGAGCGTTTTGTTGCGGTGCAGCAACAAGTCCCGCGCCTCAACCAAAGCACGAACCTGCTCGGCGCTGCCGCCAGCATCTGGGTGGGCGTGGGCCATCGCCTTGCGGAATGCGGCCTGGATCGCGGCCTCAGGCGCATCGATCGCCACTCCGATCAGATTAGCGGCCGCCCGCGCTTGAGCGTCCGCGCTGGATGCCGCCGGTCCGACGCGCGCCCAAGCCCGGCGACGCAGCCACAGCCCAAAAGCAAAGCACCCCGCACCCGCCGCCGCCGCCACCCAGAGCCGCAGAAACAAACCCCCAGCCATCAGCGCGAGGCCCGCGAGGATCCAGCCGAGCCCGACCATCTTGCGCCGCGCTCCCAAAACGCGCACCAGCATAAGCGCCAAGAAGGCGCCGGCCAGCAGCACAAGAACGCCAATCAAGGTCGTTGTCATAACGCAGCCGTTAAAGCAGAGTCCCTCAGAACGCCAGCGGTTGGCCCTCAAGCCCCGGCAATTTGAGCGTGATCATCAGGTCGCGCAGCTCCTGGCGCGCCGCCACATCACCCATTCGCAGACCCCGCGGGCCCTGATCGGGCAGATCAATCAGCGTCAGCCCCTGCGGGAACATTTCGCGATACACCACCCGTTCGGTCAGGCCCGGCGTCAGTCGAAATCCGATTCGCGTCGCCAAAGCCTTCAGCGCTGCGCCAACCCGTTGCCTGCTGCAGCTCTCCACAGCCTGCGGCGCCATGCGCGTCCGCGTCACCACCCAATCGATCGGCTTCTTGGCCAATTGGGCGCGCTGCTTGCGGCACTCCCACACCATGTCGGCATAATGACTGGGGCGAAGCACATCATGTGTTTGCGGATCCAGTTCGCCCAGCACATCGAAATCGATGAAACTGTCATTCAGGGGCGTGATCAAAGTGTCAGCGGCGGCGTGGGCTGCGCGCGACAAAGGCGTGTCGAAACCAGGCGCATCGATCACAACAAAATCCGCCATCCCACTCAGTGCCGCCAAGATGCGCGCCAAAGCGTTCGGCTCGCTGGACTCGCCAAGGTGTGCTCTCTGTGGCATCGCCAGCGCCGCCGCTGTGACCTTCGCCCAGCGATCACGATTTTCGAGATAGCGGCTCAAGGTTCGCTGGCGCAGATCAAGATCGATCACCGCCACGCGCCGCGATGATTTCACCAGAGCAGCGGCAAGATGCATGGCGATGGTGGATTTGCCGGCGCCGCCTTTTTCGTTGCCGACGACAATGACATGCGCGCCCGCCACACTGGGTGCAACCGCGGCGGCGACCGGCAGAGGCAAAGCGGCGGCGTTCAACGCCATTGGCATGTCCTCAACGGAGGGGCCCTGCGAACAGGGCAGCGATCCGCTTGACATTGCCGCCGCATCGTTAAACCCGTCTTAAACGCGCGTTCGGCGCGATGATGTTGATTACGGGGCGCCGATGTCCGCATTGCCGATTGTTCGCACCATTGTTGACCTGCGTGCGCACACCGCCCGCTGGCGCGCCAATGGCGCACGCATCGGATTTGTACCGACGATGGGCGCCCTGCACGCGGGCCACATCGCACTGGTCACGCAGGCGCGGCGCACCTGCGATGCCGTGATCGCCAGCGTGTTTGTGAATCCCACGCAATTTGCCGCACATGAGGATTTGTCGCGCTATCCGCGCGATGAAGCAGGCGATGCGGCAAAACTCGCCGCCGGCGGATGCGACCTGCTGTTTGCGCCGACGCCAGGCGAAATGTATCCGCAGCACTTTTCAACCAGCGTCACCGTTGGCGGCGTCAGCGCTGACTTGGAGGGTGAGTTTCGACCACAAATGTTTAGCGGTGTGGCGTTGGTGGTCAGCAAGCTGTTGCTGCAAACCATGCCGGACATCGCAATATTCGGCGAGAAAGACTTTCAACAATTGATGGTGGTGCGCCGCGTCGTGCGCGATCTCGACATCCCCGTGACGATCATTGCCGGGCCCACAGTGCGCGAAGAAGACGGCCTCGCGATGAGTTCGCGCAATGCGTATTTATCCGCGCAGGAGCGTGCGATTGCGCCTGCGCTGCACACCGCATTGCAAGCCGCAGCGGCCGCGATCCGCGCGGGCGATGATGTTGAACAAACACTGGACCGCGCGCGCGACGCGATTCTCAGCGCCGGTTTTGCCGCCGTCGATTATGTCGCCGCGCGCGACGCTGAAGAATTCACACCAATCGTGATGTTGCACCCGGCGCGTTCAGCGCGGCTGCTTGCGGCTGCGCGCCTTGGCGCCACGCGCCTGATCGATAATATCGCCCTGTAAGCTCGACTACCGCCAGAGGCGCGAACCGGTCGGCGGCTTCACGTCAGACCGCTCCACATTGGGCGTCGCGCGCTCCATATCGGCGATGCGCTCAACTTCGGCGGGGTCACAAATCGCTTCGACATTGCGCACGCTCTGTTCGCCGGTGGAATCGATACCGCGCCCCCGCACGGTCGTGACCAATTTCTGATTGCCATTGCGGAACATCGGCGCCCCGTTGGCGCCGGTTGCGTATTGTCGCACAAAATCACCCTCACGGACGCGGCCAACGCCGGCATCAAATGGCTCGGGCAGGAAGATGCGGCGGCGCACGATTTCCCCGCTCGCCTTGTCGACGGTCAATTCCCCGCGCAGTGCATTGAGAAAGGAATGCGCCGACACGACCACCGTCGGCGATGCGCGCGGTGTGAAACCAAACACCCATTGGCCAGCGGTTTCACTTTGCAAAGCGAGCTCGGTGATGATCACGTCGCCTTCCAGCGTCAGCGTCAACAGATCGGTCTTGGGATCGCTGCGGCCGCCATAATTCAAAACACGGCGCTGATAGATGCGATCGGTGCGGGTGGTAGCAAGGATTTCCCAGCGCTT
>JBIKVO010000472.1:0-2558 GCA_044356795.1 Caulobacterales bacterium | reverse complement strand
GAGCACGGGGCGGTTCATTACCCGACAATTCACTAGAAACCGGCGCATCCTCCGTGCCCGGATCAAACGCGGCGTCCAAATCCTCCGGCGCCGGCGTCGGCAGCGGCGGCAGCCCTAGCGGCGCCCGCTTGGCCGAACGGTCCGCCCGCGCCGGCTGTGCAGACCGAAACACGCAGCCGTCCAGCCCTTGGGCCCCCACCGCCCGCGCGCGGGCGCGGATCGCGGCAAAGCGCGGCAGCAGACGGCGGCCAGGATTGACCGCACTCCACCGGTTGGGGCTGGGCAATACCGCGGCCAGCGCTGCGGCGTCAGCGGCGCTCAAATCTGCGGCCGACACCTTGAACAGCCCGCGGGCCGCAGCCTCCGCGCCAAAACGGCCATCGCCCCATTCGGCGACATTGAGATAGGCCTCGATAATCCGTTCCTTCGGCCAAAGCGCCTCAATCAGCACGGTATAGGCTGTCTCCACGCCTTTCCGCACCCAGGAGCGATCGGCCCAGGCGAAGGCGTTTTTGGCGGTCTGCTGGGAAATGGTGGAGCCGCCGCGCAGCCGCCCGCGCTTTTGGTTTGTGGTTTTTACGTTGGCGGCCAGCGCACGCTCGATTGCCTCAAAATCAAAGCCGTTATGACTACAGAAGCGGCTGTCCTCAGCCCCAATGGCGCTGCGCACGAGGGCTGTATCGATCGCGTCAAGGCCCACCCAATGCGCGCTTAACCGCTCGCCCGCGAACGCCCGCTCAACCATCAGCATCGTGCCGGGGATCGGCAAGATCCGATGCGCCGCCACCCACGCCACCGGCGTCAAAACACCGCCCACCAACAACAGAATGAACGCGATCGCCATCGGCCCCAAGCCCTTTGCGCGCGGCGGTTTTGCAGGCGGGGTTTCATCGTCCACACTCACAAACGCCACTCCTCCAGAACGGTGGGATCGGTTTCAGCGTCCAACGCGCGCGCGCGCGCCGCCGCAATCGCCGCGGGATCAGCAAGGCGCTGAAACGCCCACGCCGCAGCCCCGCGCACGATCACGCTGTCATGGTTCAAGCGCGCACCGACCGCGGAGGCAAGCCCCGCATCACCGCTATTGCCAGCCGCGATCAGCGCATTGCGCAACATCCGGACATGGCCCGCGCGCTTGACCGGCGTGCCGGCAAAGCAGGCGCGAAAGGCAGCGTCGTCCATCGCCAAGAGCGAGGCAAGCGGGATCAGCGCCAAATCGGCGCGCAGGGCGTGTTTCACGTCGCGCGCGGTTTGGGCGAATTTGTTCCAAGGGCATACCGCAAGGCAATCATCACACCCAAACACCCGATTGCCCATCGATTGGCGGAAGGCCTGCGGGATCGGGCCGTCATGCTCGATCGACCAATAGGCAAGGCACTTGCGGGCATCGAGTTGGTATGGCGCGGGAAACGCATTGGTGGGGCACACATCAAGACAGGCGCGGCATCCTCCGCAATGATCCGTATGCGGATCATCACTTGGCAGTTCGGCGTCGCTCAAGATCACGCCCAGCAGCAGCCAGCATCCATGCGCCCGCGACACCAGATTGGTGTGCTTGCCTTGCCAGCCCAAACCGGCCAGCGCGGCCAGTGGTTTTTCCATCAAGGGTGCGGTATCGACAAAGACTTTCACCGCGCCGCGGGTTTCCTTCGCCAGCCATTGCGCCAGCATTTTCAGCCGGCCCTTGATCACATCATGATAATCGCGCCGCGCCGCATAAGCAGAAATAATGCCGTGATCATTATGCGCAAGCCGCGCCATCGGATCATAGGGCGGCGTGTAATCGAGGCCAAGTACGATGGCGCTTTTCGCGTCTGGCCACAGGGCAGTGGGATGGGCGCGGCGGGCCTTTGTGTCCTCCATCCAGCCCATGTCGCCATGACGGCCGAGCGCGAGAAATTGCTCAAGCCGCGCGCCCGCATCCCACGCCGCGCGCGCATCGCAAATTCCAAATGCGCTGAAGCCTTCCGCGAATGCGCGGGCCTTGAGCGCGGCGATCATCATGACGGGCATAGCAGACGATGACCCGGTATTTTCTGGCTCACTGTCGCCGCCCCATCACCACGCCCGAAGGTTTGTCACATCATCCAACCGCGCGCGGCCTGCCTTGGGCCTTCCGATCCGACGGCGTCGGATCGAAAGGCCCAAGCCTTTGACTATGCACGCTTTCTGCCGACCAACCGGCGTCCGCCTGGTTGGAAAACGCGCGAACATCCGGTGATATCCGCCCGCTTGTCACTGTCAACCGTTTGCAGCGTCGCCAGAATTATTGGCGCCAAACGCCCGCGCCAACGGTTTGCGGGCAGACTGAACAACGCCAGCGGTGCGTTTGCGGCGAACCACGCAAGGTATGACGCCAGCTGGTCGGTCGATTTCATCGAATACTCGAGCGCGCTGCAGGACAATAAAGTCCGGCTTTCTATCCGAAAACACTTGAAATAATTGAATGATCCTATGTTCGGATACAATTCCGCAACGACACTTTTTTTGATAATGCCCTAGTTGCCAAACAGGCCGCGCGTATGATTGTTTTGGATGTTAGCTTTCTGCGTGGGGAG
>JBIKVO010000471.1:0-2564 GCA_044356795.1 Caulobacterales bacterium | reverse complement strand
CACCCGCAGCACTTCCACCTTCAAGCGCTGCACATTGACCGTCTCAACGCCAAGGCCATCGGCTTCGGTGCGCGGCAAAATCACGCCCTGTCCCGCAAAACCAACCATTGCGCCGCGATCGGCAAACGACAATTGGAAGCTTTCCTCCAGCGTGGTGCGTTCGCCGCTCTTGGCGGGAAAACCAGCGCGGATCGTCACTTTACGATCGGGTTCAAACGGCAAGCCGCGCATGCACAATGAACTGCCTACCGGCTCAAACGCCACTTGGGCAGCCGGCTCCAGCTTGATGAAATCGGAGAAATTGACGTTGGTCTCGGTTGAAACGTCTTGTGTAAACTCGATGCACGCCACGGGCGCATCCCCGGACATATCGGTCCGCAAGCGATCAAACGCCATTGCGCCAAGACCAGCTTGCGCGCCAGCGCGCGGCGCTTTGGCCGACCGCAACGCTTCTGGTCCATCAACGCCGCCAATCATGAGCGGCGCTGAGCCTCCAGCGCCGATCCGGCTGATCGCCGCCCCGCCCCATAAGCCCGCGACCAGCGCGACCGCCACCGACAGTACAAGATTGCGATCAAACGGCACATGGACCCCCCCCAGGGAGAAACCGCTGGCGGGGTCGCCTTTGCCGGCCCCGCGCGCGCCCTCTCCAGGGGCGCTTTGGGGGGCGCTTTGAGTGCTATCTTCCATGGTCGGTTCTCCTCCCGCCCCCACCAGACGCGCGCCAAAACCGGCGCCGCATCCGTCAACTTGTTCTTATGGTAACACTGTGGAAATCATCATGGCCAAAACAGTCGTGCACGACCACAAACGATGCGGCCAGATGCCGCAGGAGTTTTTCAATGCCAAAACACCGCGTTCTCATTACCGGCGCATCAGCCGGCATCGGCGAGGCATTCGCGCGTGCTTATGCCGTCCAGGGCTGCGATCTGATCTTGACGGCCCGCCGCACCGAGCGCCTGGAGACACTGGCTGGCGCTTTGCGTCAGGCGAATGGCATTGCATGTGAAGTGATCGCCGCAGATCTGTCCGACCCCGGAGCACCGGCTGCAATCCTCGCTCAAACCGGTCCGATCGACGGCCTTGTCAACAATGCCGGTTACGGCTTGCCCGGCGCTTACGCCAAAACGCGTTGGCGCGATCAGGCCGATTTCATTCAAGTGATGATGACGGCGCCGGCCGAACTTGCCCATCGCGCCGTGCCGGACATGCTGAAGCGCGGGTATGGACGGATTATCAATGTCGCCTCGCTGGCGGGTATTTTGCCCAGCGGCCCGGGCCATACGCTTTATGGCGCCAGCAAGGCGTTCCTGATCCGCATGAGCCAATCACTCAACGCCGAGTGCCAGGGCACGGATGTGCATGTCACCGCCCTGTGCCCCGGTTTCACCTATTCCGAGTTTCACGACGTAAACGGAACACGCGCATCTGTTTCAGCAATGCCCAAGTGGATGTGGCAATCGGCGGAGGCCGTCGTGGAGGAAGGCCTGCGCGCTGTGGAAGCCAATGCCCCGGTGCATGTCTCCGGGTTCGCCAATCGCCGCTTGGCCTGGTTAAGCAAAGCCCTGCCCGACGGCATGGCGCGCGCGATCGTCGCGGGCCAATCGAAGCGCTATCGCCGCATGGAATAACGCCTTCAGGACATACCCATCACATTCAGCGGGATGATCGCGGCTTCGGTTGTTGCCGCGCGCGCCGGTAAACCGTCACTGGTTCAGACGCGCCAATTCGGAGTCGTCGATCTCGAAATTGGCGAACACATCCTGCACGTCGTCAAGATCATCAATCGCATCGATCAGCTTAAGCACCGTCTGCGCGACATCACCAGTTATCGGAATTGTTGTCTGCGGCCGCCAGACAAATTTCGCGCTGAGCGGATCGCCAAACCGTGCACTCAATGTCTGCACAATATCGGCGAATGCCGTTTGCGCGCACACCACAACATGATGGCGGCCATCATCGCCGCCATCTTCCATCATGCAATCATCTGCGCCCGCCTCGATTGCAGCTTCAAGCATGGCGTCTTCAGCGGCTGTTTTTTCCGCAAAGCGAATTTCGCCCACTTTGTCCCAGAGGAACGAGACGGAATTGGTTTCCCCAAGATTGCCGCCGTTTTTCGAAAACGCCGCGCGCAGTTCGCCAGCGGTGCGATTGCGATTATCGGTTGCGGCTTCCACGATGATCCCCACACCGCCCGGACCAAAGCCCTCATAGCGTACTTCCGTAAGGCCCTCGCCGCCCGCGCCGACGCCTTTATCGATCGCGCGTTGGATATTGTCCTTCGGCATCGACTGCGCGCGGGCCGCCGCAATTGCCCGGTACAAGCGGGGATTATTGTCCGCCTCGCCGCCGCCGAGATTGGCCGCAATCTGGACTTCGCGGGCAAGCTTGGTGAACAACTGGGCGCGTTTTTTGTCCTGCGCGCCCTTGCGGTGCATGATATTGGCGAATTTGGAATGGCCGGCCATGGGAGCGGTGGATCGCCGAGCACAACGGCTCTGTCAAGTCATCTGGGACCGCTAGTACCCTCTATCAATGTCGTCTGACTCGTGATTCAAGCTTTG
>JBIKVO010000088.1:0-9377 GCA_044356795.1 Caulobacterales bacterium | reverse complement strand
TCAGGGCAGGCTTTGACCGCGGACAACTGACGCGCCGTGAAGCGCGGTTTCTGTCTCGCGATCTGCAACGCATTGTCGACTTGCGCCGCGCCTATGCCCGGGATGGTCTTTCGCGCAGCGAAGCGCTCGATCTCGATGACCGCCTCGATCGCTTGAGCGATCGTGTCCGATTTGAGCGCCGCGACGATGATTTTCGCCACACCCGGCGGGATTGGCGGGATTATCGTTGATCTTGTCGGCGGGGAAGCCCCGGCGGCGTTCGAAGGCAAATGTAGCGCCAGAAAACGCCGTCGGGATCGCTTGCGCGTTCCTCGCGCTCTTTGACGATCGCGGTGTCACCAGAACAGGACTTTTCGGCGAATGCGTGGACTTCGCTCATCATCACGAGAGACTCCGCGCGGATCACCAGATCATCGCCCTGCGTGTCGACGCTCTGAAGCTCATCGGTGGCGCAGGCCGAAACGGCCAGCGCGGCGGCGACAATGAAAAAATCGGGGCGCATCGTGAGACTAAAGCCGAACCGCGCCCACAGCGCCGGTGGATTCGCGATCGGTGCATGCCAGCGCGCTGTCAAAGTCTATGCTGTCAAAGTCTATGCTGACAAAGTCTATCAAGCCGGGAGGCGTTGCGGCCAAGCACGCAGCCTCTCAAAAGGCCCGAGACCACACAGGCATCCTACAGGCATCCTATAGGCATCCTATAGGCATCCTATAGGCATCCTGAAGCCTTTGCGCAGCAAAGGCATTCAAGCCCCAATCTCATCAAGCAAACGCGGGATCCCAAATCGCTCGGCTTCGCCTCGCGCCTGCGATGACTGCCTCATTAGCGAAATTGGAGTTCGCTTGGTGTCGCCGCAGGAAAAATCTTCTCAATCCCCGTCCATCTTCAGCGCCGCAATGAACGCCTCCTGCGGGATTTCCACTTTCCCGAATTGGCGCATGCGCTTTTTGCCCTCTTTCTGCTTATCGAGCAGTTTGCGCTTGCGCGAGATGTCGCCGCCATAGCACTTCGCCGTCACGTCCTTGCGCAGCGCTGAGATGGTTTCGCGCGCGATGATGCGCCCGCCGATCGCGGCCTGGATCGGGATCTTGAACAGGTGCTGCGGGATCAGCTCCTTCAGCTTTTCGCACATCGCCCGGCCGCGGCTTTCGGCGCGCGCCTTGTGCACCAGCATGCTGAGCGCATCCACCGGCTCGTCATTGACGAGGATTTGCATCTTTACCAGATCGCCCGTGCGGTAATCCTCGATGTGATAATCGAAACTGGCATAACCTTTCGACACGCTTTTCAAGCGATCGTAAAAATCGAACACCACTTCGTTCAGCGGCAAATCATAAACCACCATCGCGCGCGCGCCGATATAATTGAGATCGCGCTGAATGCCGCGGCGATCCTGGCACAGCTTCAAAATGGCGCCGAGATATTCGTCCGGCGTCAGGATTGTCGCCTTGATCCAGGGTTCGGCGATTTCCTCAATCGCCATCACATCCGGTAGGTCGGCGGGATTATGCAATTCCAGCGCTTCGCCGGTTTTCATGGTGATCTTGTAGACAACGCTGGGCGCGGTGGCGATCAGATCCAGATTGAATTCCCGGCTGAGACGCTCCTGAATGATTTCCAGGTGCAAAAGCCCCAGAAAGCCGCAGCGGAAACCAAAGCCAAGCGCCGCGCTGGTCTCCATTTCAAATGTAAAGCTCGCGTCATTGAGACGGAGCTTGCCCATCGCGGCGCGCAAATCCTCAAAGGCTGCCGCATCCGTTGGGAACAGGCCGCAAAACACCACAGGCTGGGCCGGCTTGAAGCCCGCGAGCGCTACAGTGACGCCGCCTTTTTCGCTGGTGATCGTGTCGCCCACGCGCGCATCGGCCACCTCCTTGATCGCGGCAGTCAGAAAGCCGATCTCGCCGGGGCCCAGGTCTTCGACGTCGGTGGCCTTGGGGCGGAAAACACCAACCTTATCGATCCCGTACACCGCGCCTGTCTGCATCAATTTTATGCGCATGCCCTTTTTCAGTACGCCGTCGATCACCCGCACCAGCACAACCACGCCCATATACGCGTCGTACCAGGCGTCCACCAGCATCGCCTTGAGAGGCTTGTCGGGTTCGCCCTCGTCTGGCGATGGCAATCGCGTAACGACAGCCTCCAACACGTCTTCGATGCCGATGCCGGTCTTGGCCGAGATCAACACCGCCTCCGACGCATCAAGCCCGATCACCTCCTCGATCTGGGCCTTGATCCGTTCGGGTTCGGCGGCGGGCAGATCTATTTTGTTCAGCACCGGCACGATCTCAAGATCGTTATCGAGCGCCTGATAGACGTTCGCCAAGGTCTGCGCCTCCACGCCTTGGCTTGCGTCCACCACCAGAAGCGCGCCCTCGCAGGCTGCAAGGCTGCGGCTCACCTCATAGGCGAAATCGACATGGCCCGGGGTGTCGATCAAATTGAGGACATAGGTCTCCCCGTCCTTGGCTTTGTAGTCTAGCCGGACCGTCTGGGCCTTGATGGTGATGCCCCGTTCGCGCTCAATATCCATATTGTCGAGCACCTGCTCGGTCATCTCGCGGTCGCTGAGGCCGCCGGTCTTTTGGATCAGGCGGTCGGACAGGGTGGATTTGCCATGGTCGATATGGGCGACGATGGAAAAGTTGCGGATTCGGGATCGGGGAAACATGGGCGGGAGGTAGCATTCGCCGGGCTGCACGCAAAGGGGCTGCACGCAAAGGGGCCGCGCGCAAAGGGGCCGGCCCCGTCCGGCATACGAGAACGGCCTTGCCTTTCGCCATGCCGGCGCCGCAACTGGGCCCCACCATCCATCCACCGCGCCCGAAAAGCTGAAGGATTGTCCATGATCGACCGCCGCAAAGCCGTCCTCGGATTAACCGTCTCGGCCCTGACCCCGACGCTTGCCCCAACGCTGGCGGGCTGCGCCACATCCGATCCAAACGCGCCCGCCCCGCCGCCGCAGAGCAATGACGGCTGGTCCCGCGATGAGGTGCTCAACGCCGCCAACACGTTTTTTGGCGCTGGCGCTGAGGGCCTCGGGGCGGCGGTGGAGCGCCTCTTCCGCGACAATGGCCGGCCGAACGCCTATATCTCCGGCCAAGAAATTTCTGGGGCCTTCGCGGTAGGCCTGCGCTATGGCGACGGCAATATCTTCATGAAAAACGGCGAGGCCGCGCGCGTGTTCTGGCAGGGGCCAAGCGTCGGCTTCGACGCCGGCGGCAACGCCAGCAAAGTGTTCACGCTGGTTTATAATCTCGGGCGCGTCACCGACATCTATCAGCGGTATCCCGGGCTTGACGGCAGCGCCTATTTCATCGGCGGCGTTGGCGTGAATTATCTCCAGTTGGGCAATGTTCGATTGGCGCCGATGCGCACGGGCGTGGGCTTCCGCGCCGGCGCAAGTGTCGGCTATCTCGCGTTCTCGCGCGAGCGCAACATCCTGCCGTTCTGAGGCGTCACGATTTCAGCCGCCACCCGGTTTTGAAGATCCACCAGATCACCGCGAGGCAAATCGCAAGAAAGGCGCTCATCGCCAGCAGACTGGCGCCGATTGGCACATCGCCTGCGCCCGTAAATCTCCACCAGAAACCAGAGACAAGATACACGATCGGGTTGAACAACGCGATCGTGTCCCACGGCGGCGGCGGCATCGAAATCGCGTAGAAGGCGCCGCCAAGAAATGTCAGCGGCGTGAGCACCAAGAGCGGCGCGGCTGCGAGTTTCTCCCAGCCATCCGCCCAAAGGCCCAGAATAAGCCAAACAGGCAAAAGCTCACGGCCGTCGACACCAAGAGGCCCGCCGCGGCAAGCGGATGGGCAATCTCATGCGGAACAAACAGGCGCGCCGTGGCGAGGATGACCACGCCAATCAGCACCGACCTTGTTGCTGCCGCGCCGACATGGCCAAGCACCGCTTCAAACGATGAAACCGGCCCCAACAACAGCTCATAAATCGTGCCCGACCATTTCGGCATGAAAATGCCAAACGATGCGTTGGAGACGCTCTCGGTCAGGATCGTCACCATCACCAGGCCGGGAACAATGACGGCGCCGTAGGGCGGCCCGGCAACATCGCCGATGCGCCCACCAATCGCAGCGCCGAACACGATGAAATAAAGCGACGTGGTCAATACGGGCGACACGAGACTTTGACCAGGGGTGCGCATCCAGCGCGCCATTTCAAGGCGATAGATCGCCGAAACCCCGCGCCAATTCATCGTTTGTCCTTCACCAGGTTGACAAATATATCCTCAAGTGAAGATTGCGCGGTGTTGAGATCACCACCATCCACGCCGAACGCCACAAGCGCCTGCAGGAATGCAGACACGCCCTGCTGGGCGGCATCGGACGCGATATTCAATGTCAGTGTTCGCCCACCGCCATCCAGCACGACGCCGCGCGTCGCCAAAGCGGGCGACAATTCAGGCAAAGGATCGCGCAGGTGCACCGTCAACCGGCGCGCACCCGTGCGCCCCATCAAGGCGGCTTTTTCTTCCACCAATATCAATTCGCCCTTGGCGATCACGCCCACACGGTCAGCCATTTCCTCGGCCTCCTCGATATGGTGGGTGGTGAGAATGATCGTGACGCCTTGCTCCCGCAACGTCCGCACCAACACCCACATATCGCGCCGCAACTCGACATCCACACCGGCAGTCGGCTCGTCCAGAAACAAGATGCCGGCCTCGTGGCTGAGCGCCTTGGCGATCATCACACGACGCTTCATCCCGCCAGACAAGGTCAAGATCTTGGCGGTGCGTTTGTCCCACAAGGACAAGGCGCGCAGTGTCTTTTCCAGATGCGCCGGATCAGGTGCATAGCCAAAAAGCCCGCGCGAGTATGTGACAGTAGCCCACACCGTTTCAAACGCGTCGGTGTGCAATTCCTGCCGCGCCAAACCGATCCGCGCGCGCGCCTGACGGTCCTGGGTTTGGGTATCAAACCGTCGGCAGTGACGCGACCTGAGGCTGGCGAAACAATCCCGCCAATGATGCTGACCAGCGTCGAATTGCCGGCGCCATTGGGGCCCAACACCGCGAAAATCTCGCCTTCGCCAATCGACAAGGCGACGGGTTTCAGCGCCTCAACGCCGCTTTTGTAGGTTTTGGCGACGCCATCGATCGTTAAGATCGCGGCTTCAGCCATTGTGCAAGGCGATCCGTTGGCCATTGCGTGTTTCACCAACCGCCGTCAGTGCGACGATTGCATCGGCGACATCCTCCGGCTTGCGCAAGCCCGCGGCGTCTTCGCCAGGAAACGCCTTGTAGCGCAATGCCGTATCGACGGGGCCAGGATCTACAAGATTGACGCGCACGCCCGTGAAACCCACTTCCGCGGCATAAGCCAGGACCAGCGCTTCAAGCCCGGCTTTTGACGCCGCCGCAGCGCCCCAAAACGGCGCGCCATTTTGCCCATGATCGCATGTGAGAAACACCGCCCGTCCCCTTGCGGCACGAAGCAATGGATCAATCGCGCGAATGAGGCGCGCATTGGCGATGAGATTGACCGCCACCGCCTCTTCAAACATTTTCGGCGGAAACTGATGTGCGGGCATCAATTCACCGATGCTGCCCGCAGCTGAGACAAGCCCATCAAGGCGGCCCCAGCGCTCATAAATCACGCCGCCAAGGCGATCGATGGCGTCATAGTCTTTCACATCCATGGGCGCGAATGTCCCCGACGCACCCAGGGCGATGATCTCATCGTCGAGGCTTTCCAAGGCCTTTTGCGACCGGGCAACGCCCACGACATGATAGCCCGCGCGGGCCAGCGACACCGCACATGCGCGCCCGATCCCCCGCGACGCCCCGGTCACCAGAGCGATTTTGCGGCTCTCGTTTGGTGATCTCTCAGCCATGAAGGTCACGCATCAATGAGGAACGACAATTGCAAATCCTTCGCCGCTTTATCTGCGTCGTGATCCATAAGGCGTGTGGGATATTGACCTGTAAAACAATGATCGGCAAATTGCGGCTGGTCGGCGTCGCGCTGCTCAACGCCCATCGCCCAGTAAAGCCCCTCCACCGACAAAAATCCAACGCTGTCAGCGCCCAGCACCTTCGCCATTGCCTCGCCATCACCGCCATGCTTGTACGCCAGCAATTGGTCGCGCTCTGGCATATCGATGCCATAATAATCGCCCCACAAAATCATCGGGCTGGCAGAGCGGAAATGCACCTCCGTGGCGCCTGCCTCGCGGATCAATTGCACAATCTGCTTTGATGTGGTGCCGCGAACGATCGAGTCATCCACCAGCAAGACCCGTTTGCCCTTCAACACGGCGCGATTGGCGGCGTGTTTCATCATCACCCCGCTTTCGCGGGCGGCCTGCTTGGGCTGAATGAATGTACGTCCGACATAGTGGCTTCGGATGATGCCCATCTCATAGGGGCGCCCGGATTCGATCGCATAGCCAAGAGCGGCCGGCACGCCGGAATCCGGCACCGGTACAATCACATCCACCTCAATGCCGGTCTCGCGCGCCAGACGCTGTCCCATCCGTTTGCGCACATCATACACACTGCGGCCATCGATCAGGCTGTCGGGGCGGGCGAAATAAACATATTCAAACACGCACGGACGACACGGCTGCGGCCGGAACGGCTTTTGGCTTTCGATTTTTGGATTGCCGTCAGCGCCGAACGTGATCGCGATCACTTCGCCATTGTCGATCGCGCGCACAAATTGCGCGCCAATCAAATCCAGTGCGCAGGTCTCTGACGCCAATACGGGCGCGCCATGCAGATCACCCAAAACCAGCGGCCGAATGCCAACGGGATCACGCGCAGCCAGCAGCGTATTATTGGTCAAACAGACAAGCGCATAGGCGCCTTCAATCTGGCCCAAGGCATCGATGAAGCGATCGATCACCCGCGCCCGCCGCGACCGCGCCACCAATTGCAGAATGCATTCCGTGTCTGAGGTCGATTGGAAAATGGCGCCATTCTCCACCAGATGCTCCCGCACGGCACGGGCATTGGTCAGATTGCCATTGTGGCCAATCGCGAAGCCGCCGGAACTCAAATCTGCAAACAGCGGCTGCACATTGCGGATCACACGGCCGCCCTGGGTGGCGTAACGCGTGTGGCCGATGGCGATCCGACCGGGCAGGCGCTTTTGCAGCGGCGTTGCAGACTTGGCGGCGAAGTTCTCGCCAACCAGCCCGATGTGACGCTCCATGTGGAAGCCATCGGCGTCGTAGCTGACGATGCCGCAGCCCTCTTGGCCGCGGTGCTGCAAGGCGTGCAAGCCGAGCGCTGTGATCACGCTGGCGTCGTCGGCGCCAAACACAGCGAAGACGCCGCATTCCTCACGCAGGCGATCGTCCTGCAAGCAGTCCGCCCACTCGGCCTGTTGGCCATCGCCCACAGGATCAGCCGCGTTGTTCATCACGCATCAGCCCCTATTCGCCGCCCGAACGGTTTTAGTGCAGAAAGTTCATGGTTGCAGTGCTGCCCCCGACGGTGCGGCGCGCAGCCATGCTGATGTGGCGATTCCTTTGCGCGTGCGCCACCCAATCTGACCCGACGATGGCGTCGCGCTGTCCTTCGATGCCAATTGCGGCGCCGACGGCGCCCTACTTTTGCGGCGCTGCCGGCGGCGACTTTTGCGGCTCGCCAGCCTTGGGCGGCGCCGGCTCTTCCGGCGGCGGGGTGGCGTCTGAAGCGATCACGCCGCCCGGCAGCTGGATTGGCTTTTCGACGCCGGGAATGATGGATTTGCCTTGCGCGTGACGATCCTTGATCGCCTGATTGACCTGCGGCGCCAACGCTTCCAGGGCCATGGCCGCGTTCGCGAGATAGGGATAGCTGATCGACTTGGTGAGCCAAGTGGGCTGCTGGGCCTGCGGCGATTGTTCAGGCTGGCCGGTGACGCTGCGCACCATGACAACCGCCACCGCCATAATCAAAAATCCGCGCGCAAAGCCGTAAATCAGCCCGCCGCCCCTATCCAAGGCGCCGATTTCTCCCGACGAGTGGGCGGCCTTCGCGATGATCCCGGTCAAGATCGTGATGCCAAAATACACGACGAGGAAAATCAGCACCCCAGAGCCGATCGCTGCGATCAGCGCATTGCCAAACACCCCCGACAGCGACGGCGCCACATGGCTGAAACCGACAAGCGCAGCGATGAGGGCTGCGAAAAACGCAACAATGGAAAACACTTCGCGGATCAGGCCGCGCACGAACGCCATGACGGCCGACAAGCCGATCACCACCAGCGCCAAGATATCAAACCACTCCATCAAACCCCTCCGTCAAGGTCGCGCCGATCGCCGCGCCCGGCCCCGGCTGTTTCTCGCGGGGGCGATTGTCCCCCATAGAAACCGTTCAAGCACGGCTCAAACACAGTTCAAGCACGGCTCAAGCACGGCTCAAGCACGATCCGTTTCGCGGGCCGTTTCGCGGGCCGTTTCGCGGGCCGTTTCGCGGGCCGTTTCGCGGGCCGTTTTGCCGGGCCGTTGCGGCGTGTCTCGCCGCTGATCCCGCCGCTGTTCCCGCCCGGCCGGCGCCCGTCGATCATCGGCGGCAAAATCCTCACCGTCCAGCCCCGCCCCGCCACCATCCGTCCGACGCTCAAACATCAGGGCCAAATCCGCGATCCGGCCAATTCGGCGCACCGTTACGCCACTCACGTCTTCTGCCCCTTCCGGCGCGATCGCCGCCGAAAAGCCCAGCTTGGCCGCTTCCTTCATCCGGGCCTCCGCCCGATTGACGCGGCGCACATCCCCCGACAAGGCCACCTCTCCGAAGGCGACACAATCATCAGGCAGAGGTTCGTCAAACAGCGCCGACAACAAGGCCGCCGCCACCGCAAGATCAGCGGCCGGCTCCGTGATGCGTAAGCCGCCCGCCACGTTCAAATAAACGTCACGGCCGGCGAAGCCAAGCCCACAACGCTGCTCGAGCACCGCCAGGATCATCGCCAACCGCGCGCTATCCCACCCGACCACCGCCCGACGCGCCGAGCCATAAGCCGCTGGCGTGGCCAATGCCTGGATTTCCACGAGCACCGGGCGAGACCCCTCAACCCCGGCAAACACGGCGGCGCCACTGGCCCGCCGACCCAAGGGGCCAAGGAACAGCGCGGACGGGTTGGGCGCCTCCACAAGGCCGCGCTCGGCCATCTCAAAGACACCGATCTCGTCAGTGGCCCCGAAGCGGTTTTTCACCGAGCGCACAATCCGCAAGGCATGACCGCGCTCACCCTCAAAATAAATCACGGCATCGACAAGATGTTCCACGACCCGAGGCCCAGCAATCTGGCCGTCTTTGGTCACGTGGCCCACGAGCAATAATGCGGCGCCCGATTTCTTGGCGTAGCGCACCAATTCATGGGCGCAGGCGCGCACCTGGGTCACGGTGCCGGGAG
>JBIKVO010000087.1:0-9419 GCA_044356795.1 Caulobacterales bacterium | reverse complement strand
TGCCAATCCGCCTTTGCCGGGCGCGCGCGATCCGGCGAGCCTGGCGGGCCATATGGCGCGCTGGCTGACGCATCTGGCGGTCAAGAACTACGCCGACGCGACTTTGGTGGATCGCCGCACGGCGCTCGGCGCCTTCATCGTCTGGTGCGCCGAGCGCGGCATTGAAGAGCCGCGCGATGTGACCAAGCCGATCCTGGAGCGCTATCAGCGCCATCTCTTCTATCATCGCAAAGCCGATGGAACGCCGCTGACCTTTCGCACCCAGGCCCAGCGCCTGGCGCCGATCCGGGCCTTCTTCAAATGGCTGGCGCGGGAGAATTTGATCCTCGCCAATCCGGCCGCCGATCTGGAATTGCCGCGTGGAGAAAAGCGCCTGCCGGCGGCGACGCTGACGGCCGAGGAAGCCGATCTGGTGCTGGCCCAGCCCGATGTCGGCGACGTGCTGGGCCTGCGGGATCGGGCCATGCTGGAGACGCTCTACGCCACAGCGATCCGGCGCATGGAGCTGATCCGGCTGAAAGTATGGGATGTGGACTGGGCGCGCGCCAGCCTGATGATCCGGCTGGGCAAAGGCGCCAAGGACCGGATCGTGCCGCTAGGCGCACGGGCGAAATCCTGGCTTGAAACCTATCGCGACGAAGCCCGGCCTGACCTTGTCGTCGGGCGCGATGACGGAACCCTTTTCCTCAGCCGCGACGGCAGGCCCCTGGAAGCCAAGCGCCTCTCCGAAAAGGTGCACTTCTATGTCGAAGCCGCCGGCGTCGCCAAGGCCGGCTCCTGCCATCTGCTGCGCCACACCGCCGCCACGCTGATGCTGGAGGGCGGCGCCGACATCCGCTTCATCCAGGCGCTCTTAGGCCACGAGAGCCTGGAGACGACGCAAATCTACACCAAGGTGTCGATCGCCAAGCTCGCCGAAATCCACGCCGCCACCCATCCCGGCGCGAAACTGGCCCGCGATCAGGCCATGCTCGATGCGGCTCTGGCGGCCGAAGACGGGGATGAGGGCGAATGAGCTTTGCGTGAGCGGCTGAATCGCTCCATTGCGGAAATGTACCAAATAAGGTACATGGGGCGGGTGTGACGTGGCGCGAGAGCCGAAACGACTGCAAGCGCGCTTCTACCAAAATGCGGCCGGGACTGAACCGGTGCGCGACTGGCTGAAAGCGCTCGACAAGGACGATCGCCATTTGATCGGCGTCGATATCCGGACAGTCCAACTGGGCTGGCCGATTGGGATGCCGACCTGTCGTCCGCTCGGGCGTGGCCTGTGGGAGGTGCGCACGGACTTGCCCGGCAATCGGATCGCGCGGGTGATCTTTGCGATCGTGGACGGCGACATGGCGCTTCTGCACGGCTTCATCAAGAAGACGCAGAAAACGCCGCCCGCGGAGATTGATTTGGCGCTGAAGCGCAAGAAGGAGCTTGAAGCATGAGCAAGACCCAATCCGCCGCCAAGCCAGCGCGCGCGCGTCTCGGCTCCAGCTTTGACGATCTGCTGCAAGAAACCGGCGATTATGACGTGGTGCGCCGGGATGCGCTCAAGCGTGTGCTCGCCTGGCAATTGGAAGAGGCGCGCGCCGCCGAAGGGCTGACCAAGGCCGCGCTCGCCGCCCGCCTGAGCACCTCGCGCAGCCAACTGGATCGTCTGCTTGATCCCGACAATGCCGATGTGACGCTGACGGCGCTGGAGCGCGTCGCGCGCGCGCTCGGGCGCACTGTGCGCCTGGAGCTGGCTGAAGCGGAGGCTAAGCCGGCCGCCCGGATGGCGCCGAAGGCGGTCGCGCGCAAGGGCGTCATCGGAACCGGCAAAACCGTCGCCAAGCCAACGGTGAAAACACCCCTCGCCGTCAAGATCAGCCGACGCGCCAAACCAATCGGCGGCGCACGGATCGCGGCCCGCAGCGCCAAAGGCAGCGCGAAGAAGGGCTGACAGGCGCCAGCCATGGCTTGCCAATGCCTGCCCATGCTGGCGCCTGTCAGCATTTGCTTGCAGATGTAAACATGTGCGGACCATGGCTGACAATCGTCAGCCATGGACATCACCAGCCCGCCGGCGCCTCTCTTTGCCAGCCTGAAAACGCCGCTCAAAACCCATCTGGGCAGCGCGCGCCGGCCACGGCATACTCGGGCCAGTGATCCCCGCCGCTCTCACCACGCCGCTTCAAAGCGAACGGCTCCCGGGCCGAAAACCCGCCTCAAGGGATTTTTCGGCGCGATCCCACAGCCGCGCCCGGCGATCCAGCGCCTACGCCCTTGGCCCCCTTCAGGAAAATCCGCCCCGCTACGACCAACCCGCCGCAAGCGGATCAGTTGTCGCCAATGATCCGGTGAATTTTGTTGATCCGTGGGGGCTATTTGACAATCAACCTCCCAATCCGCCCAACCCACCATGGGAGGACGGCTGCCCCGAAGCAACGATTTGTGTCGTGGCGCAACCAATTCGTCGTGAATTTGGAGAGTTTATGAATCCCAGCTTCTGGCGAGGCGATCAGACGCCTACCGTCGCACCTCCAACGCCGCAGCCGCCCACTCCGGAACCAGAGCCCGAGGAAGAAAAACCGCCAGAATATTGTGGACCTCTTCCGGAGGGCTATACGCGTACTGGTCCGCCAGGGACCGATAGCTATATGCGGGGGCCAAGTGGAAAGCTCGAACTCACTCCGTATCGTGACTATCTCTACAGGCAAGGTATGCAGACGAATTGGGGCGAAGTGGGCAGGGATTTAGGCGCGGTTGGCGTAGGCGGACTTGGCGGCTTGGCCGCGATGCGCACTATGGCCGGGCGCGGTTACGCGCCTCCTCCTCAGCCCGGTCAGACAAGCCCATTTTCACGTGACGAGATTGCGGCAACGGCTGCAGGTTCGGCTTTCGCGACGATTGGCGCTTTTCTTCAGCCTATGGGTGGGTCAAAACCCAAGGTGCCATATTGCAAACATTCAGATTAACTCCCCATGTCTAAATTCATTGATCTTCTTTGGTCTTGGTCGTGGCCGGCATTGGTAAGCCTTTTCTGGGTTTTTTGGTTCGTTGTTTTTCAGAGCACGAATTGGTTCCACTATGCAGTGGCGATAGGCACAGCTGCATTGTGTTATCCTCTAAAATTACGAAGCTTGCGTAAGGGGGACCCGTTGGGGCGGATTTACAAAGACTGAGGCTTTCGGTCAGGCCCTCTCGCTTTACTCGCCCCAGTAAGTTGACCTTCCGTGCGCTGCGGCGATCTCGTCATCGCCTATGACGAGACGACAGGCCAAACCGCGCCCAAGCCGATCACGGCGCTGATCCGTCCGCTGCCAAAGGCGGTGATGGATGTGGAGGTCGCCGGCGCCAACGGCGCTGTGGAGCGCGTCGGCGTCACCGCCGACCATCCCTGGCTCGTGGTGCGCGGCGAGGGCGCGCTGGAATGGGTTCAAACGCTTGATCTGAAGCCCGGCGATCGCCTCGTCACCGCCGACGGCCGCGGCGCAACGGTCCGCGCCGCCACGCTGCGCGACGGCTTTGTGCAGACCACCAATCTCGAAGTCGCCGACTTCCAAACCTTCCTGGTGGGCAAGGACGGCGTGGTGGTGCATAATGCAGGTTGGTGTAAGGGCACATTTTCGAGCGTAAGGGACTCAATCCTATACCACTTTGGAAAGCACGGAGGCGCTGTAGTTGCTGCAACACCAAGCCAATATGCAAACATGGCAAGAAACATGGCGCGTAATCTTGGCGCTCTTCAGAATAGTGGCCCGAGAGCCGACGGAACAACGCGATACTGGAACAGCCAAAATTTCATTATTATGAGGGGAAACAGCATTGTTTCTTTCGGCAAGAAGTGACTGACTTTTCCATTATTCCCGCCGGAGCGACTGGCGCTCGCGTGGAAGTGGCGCCAGGCGATCAATCGCCAGACTTCGCCGCTGCTATAAGCATCGACGAAAACCTATTCTTCATTGTCGACCACTTTGTCCTACAGTGCCTTCCCGCCAACTCCCGCTTTGACCACTACGGTGTTACGAAGCTGGAGATTGCAACATGGGACAAAGTCGCCCTCAATCTTCGTCTAGCGGCGCAAGAAGTTTTATGCGCCTCACAAGAAGCAGGATTTAATGGCGTCCTGAGTCTTGGATGGGTGAAAGCGATCCAGCATTTGGAAAGAGAGTTAAGAGAAGGCGGTTTCGAATCAGCGAGGAAGCTGTCGAATTTTCTTGATGAAGTGTGGGACAAGACGGCTCACTGGAATGTAAAATATAAATATGTATTCGTGTTGGGCGTTTAAAGTATAAAGTGTTTTGTGATTTGCCGCGTTCGACGGACGCAGAGCCACAAGACGCCTACAGGTTTTTTCATCGTGTCACCGCCGACCATCCCTGGCTCGCCCATCTCTAGCACATCGTGCGCGGCGAGGGCGCGCTGGAATGGGTACACACGCTTGATCTGAAAGCCGGCGATCGCCTGGTCACCGCCGACGGTCGCGGCGCCACGGTCCGCGCCGCCACGCTGCGCGACGGCTTCGTGCAGACCACCAATCTCGAAGTCGCCGACTACCACACCTTCCTGGTGGGCAAGCACGGCGTGGTGGTGCATAATGGTAAATGCCCACTTTATGGTTGGAAGGCAGATTTTCTAAAGGCCCTCGGTACTTCAGGGAAGGCGCCCTCCTGGATGAATCAGTGGCTCGCAAAGGGACGCGTCCACCCTGGACACCAAGTTGACCACGTTGTGCCGCGCAGTATCGGGGGGTCGAATTCGCCTAGCAACTTGCGTCTCCAGACTACGCGGGATCACGTGAATAGACACAAAGTTTACCGGCCTTGGCAGTGAGCAAAACGATGCGCGTCCTTGTGGCAAGGCACAGTCCGAAAAACGATTGCTGGGCATCCGACGGCGAATTGCTTTTCCTGGCAATAGATCGCGTCCAAATGGCTCTCGACCTTCAAGTGCCTTTTGTTGGAGTGAGAAGCGGCTTACCTTCCGCTATCGGTTGGGTGACCCAAGCGCCGCCTGACTTCTCTGAAGCGGATTTCTTGGCGACAGCCTCAGACAAGGCGGAGCAACCCGAAGTGATGTCCGCTGCGCAGCAATTGATGTTGAAAGCCGCCTCCGCTCATCCAATCGATACGCCCATGGCAGCGCATTACAATCCTCGCGGCGTGCCCCCGGTCCCGACGCTTGTTGTGCATAAAGTGATTTTGTATAAATCGGGGGGCTGAGCATAGCCTCGGCACTGCACAGCTTTGGCTGTTTTCTAACAGATCCCAAAGCGCGTCACCGCGCTAATCCACCCGCTGCCAAAGGCGGTGATGGAAGTGGAGATCGCCAGCGCCGGCGGCGCTGGTCAGGCCGCACGCGCAACTGGCGCCCCGTCGGCTCGGTCTGGCTCAACCCCGAGCGCCCAGACGCCGTGCGCAGAGGCTATGCGTCAGACGACGCGCTCACCCATAAACATAGCGGCGGCGATCCCATGACCGAGCACGATAATCGCGCACCGTGAAATCGAATGCCGGCGACAACTACTTTGACAAACACCGCTCGTGTTCGCCATCATAGTGTCCTCTCGTCAGGGCGATACCAGCTTATCCTCCTGTCCGAAATCCGGGGACCAGCTCACTGCCCAACGGTCCCGTGCTCACAGCCATTAAACGCGAAGCCGCCAAGGACGATCTCAGCCTGAGCCAGGCCGGCTACAAGACGCCCGATCAGATCAGGGCCGAACAGAAGGCCCTTGAAACCGATGCCGCCAAAGGGTTCAAAATGGCGGCATGACCGGCGCAACCCGCTGTCCCATAACCGTGCCCCGGTACAGCGCTCGCGACTTCCCGAACTAGCCGCTCTTATTCATGAGGGCGACGTGATGAGGTGGGATGTTGAGCAGTGTTGCGCTGGACGCGGCTTCAAAACGCCGCGCAGATCCAAAACCGATTTCGTCTGGGTGTAGCCGTAATGGAAGCCATTCTTAGCTCTTGATGAAAACGCTTCGGCGTGAAGTCGAAACAACGCGTCACACACGTCTCGACGGCCCTACCGCTGCAGCCGGTCATACAGCGCGTCCGTCGCACGCACCAGCGCATCGACAACCCCTGGTTCCAGGCTGGAATGGCCGGCGTCTGCGATCAACTCCAATTCCGCCTCAGGCCAGGCGCGCTTGAGCGCCCACGCAGACGACAGCGGCGTGCAGACATCATAGCGGCCATGCACGATCCGGCACGGAACCCCCCGGAAACGCGGGATTTGCGTCAACAGCCAGCCGTCTTGCGGGAAAAAACCGCCATTCACGAAATAATGCGACTCCAGCCGCGCAAACGCTTCCACAAATCGATCATCATTGAACCGCGCGGGCAAGGCGGATGGGCCCGCAATTGAGATCGTCTCACCTTCCCAGCGCGACCACGCCCGCGCCGCCGTCAAGCGGGTGTTTCGATCGGGGCTGATCAGGCGCTGATGGTAAGCAGAGATCATGTCGCCGCGTTCAGCCGGCGGAATGGGTGCGCAAAAACGCTCATAGGCATCTGGGAACAGATGGTTGGCGCCGTCCTGGTAGAACCAGCGCAACTCCGCCTTTGTCAGCAGAAACACCCCGCGCAGGATCAGCCCGCGCACCCGATCGGGGTGGCTTGCGGCATACGCCAAAGCCAACGTCGATCCCCAAGAGCCGCCAAACACCGCCCACTGTGCGATGCCCAAGTGCTCACGAAGAGCCTCGATATCGGCGACCAGATCCCAAGTGGTGTTGTCTGCGATGTCGGCGTGGGGTATGGAGCGACCGCAGCCGCGCTGATCATAGCTGACGATGCGCCAGCGATGCGGATCGAAAAAGCGGCGCATCTCGGGGCTGGCGCCGCCGCCCGGCCCGCCGTGGAGCGCCAAAACAGGGACGCCGCCGGCGGAGCCGCTTTCTTCAACATACAGCGTGTGGCGATCGCTGACGCTCAGCATCTGGGTGCTGTACGGATTGATCGCGGTATATAGGTCGCGGCGCGGCGTGCGGGGGGCGTTCATCCCGTCGAGCCATAAGGGGCCAGTGCGCAAAGGACAAGCAGAGCACGCAAGCCGGGCCGCCCACGGCTCAACCCGGAAACGTGCGCGCCAGCCAATCGGCGATGGCGGCGTTGACCGGGCCCGGCGCCTCCTGCTGCACCCAATGACCGGTCTGTGGGATCAGCCGCTTTTCCAGATGTGGGACAATCTCTTCCATACCGTCAGCCGCGGAAGGCGGCAGCGCTGCATCCCATTCAGCCAGGATCATCAGCGCCGGTTGCGACACGGTATCCGGCAAAGTCGCGCTGTCGGCCCAATTGCGTGAGAAATTGCGATACCAGTTCAAACCGCCGCGAAAGCCGGATTGGCGATACGCATCGACATAGACGGCGCGGTCTTGCGGGCTCAGCATTGTTGGCGCGTCCGGCGCCGCATCGAACGCCTGCAGCTGCAACTGCAGCGCCAGGAACGGCAGTTTGGGCGCGGCGGCGGCGGCGGCGCGTACCTGCGGCCCGGTACGCTGCAGAAAGCGAAACGTTTTGTCGAGATCCGCTTCAAACAAGGTCTCGGCGGGGCCGGGTTGCTGGAAATACACGATGTAGAAGTCATCGCCCCAGCGGGCCTTCATGCCCGCGATCGGGTCAAAGGGCAGGCGCTTGCGATGCGGCGTGCACACGCCCACCACGCCGCACACGCGATCGGGATGGCGCCGCGCCATATCCCAGACAACCAATCCACCCCAATCGTGGCCGACAAACACCGCCTGATCAATCCCCTTGGCGTCAAGCAGACCGACCAGATCACCGCACAGCGCCGTCATGGCGTAAGCCTCGATCGCCGACGGCGCGCTGCTGGCGCCGTAGCCGCGCATATCGAGGGCCAGGCATCTCCACCCAAGCGCCGAAAGCGCCTCGACCTGATGGCGCCACGAAAACGCCAGTTCCGGCCAGCCATGGCAAAACACCAGCGGCGGGCGGTTGGAAATGGGGCCGGCCTCATGCACGCTGAGGGTGACGCCATTGGCGTCGACGCGGTGCGCGTCGGGCCATCCGGCGCCATTGAGCGGGGCTTGCGTCATGGTTTTTGCTCCGGCGGAGGGCCGTCGGCCGGTGCGCCTTCCTGGCTCATCAGTTGGGTGGCGGCGGCTGCCAGGATCGCCCAGCCAATCAGAAAACACACCCCGCCCAGCGGCGTCACGGCGCCCAACCAGCGCGGGGCCCCAAGCCCCATTGCATAAAGCGAACCGCCAAATAGAATGCAGCCGGCGAAGAAAAACACCGACGCATGCTGCGCAAGACTTGCACCCCAGTTGCGAAATGACAGCGAGACGAAGATCGTCATGGTGTGGGCGAGATGATATTTCGCGCCGGTGGCGATCCAGTCTTGTGCCTGGGGGTCTTCCACCGCATGCGCCCCAAAGGCGCCGACCGCCACCGCCGCAAAGCCCGATAGCGCACCCATCAGCGCCCAGAAACCGCGATGCCTCATGGGGTGGCCGCCGTCGGCTTCCCATCGCCCATTGGCAGCGCATAGGTGACCGTGGCGTGCGCGCAGGGGGCGTCAGCGCCATCGGCGGTGATCAGCACATCGCACACCGCCAAAGTGCGACCCAGTTTCAACATCCGTGCTTGCGCGGTGAGGGCGTTGGGGCCTGCCCGGCGCAAAAAGAAGATCGCCAGATTGGCGGTCACAGCCATGGGCTGCAACCCAATCGCCGACAAAACCAGCGCATAGGCGGCAGTATCGGCCAGCGCCATCATGGTGGGTCCAGACACGGTGTCGCCCGGGCGCACCTGGCTTTGGTGGAAGGCCATCTGCAGCCTCGCGCTTTTACCGTCAGCGGCGAGCACGGTTGGCGGCGCGGCGTGAGGGAATGCCTGGGTGAGGAACGCATTGATGGCGTCAGGCGTGGCGCCGGGCGCGTGGGGTCTCATGACGCCTCCGTTGAACTTGCCTCCGTCATCGTTCAAACATGTCTTTAACGGATAAGAAAGGCTCGGGAGGCCGCCATGCTGACGCAAGGGGATGAGTATCCCATCCATCAGACGCCGGAGCCGATCGCCTTTTCCGGCACCGATCGCAATTTCTACGATCGCTATTTTTTTTCTGGGTTTTTGCCCGATGGTGATGGCTATTTCGCGGTGGCGTTTGGCGTGTATCCGCATTTGAACGTCGCGGATGCGCATCTGTCGGTGCTGCGAAATGGGGTGCAGCATTGTGTACACGCGTCGCGATTGTTGAACATGGAGCGTATGGCGCTGCAGGTGGGGCCGATCGCGATCGCGGTGGAGGCGCCGCTGCAGCGCTTGCGCATCACGGTGGCGGATCATGCGGGCATGAGTGCGGACCTGACCTGCGAAGGCCGCGCCTTTCCGGTTCAAGAACCACGCTTTACCCGCAGGCTTGGCGCGCGCACTTTGATGGATGTGACACGCTTTACACAAACCGTGCGTTGGACG
>JBIKVO010000468.1:0-2597 GCA_044356795.1 Caulobacterales bacterium | reverse complement strand
GAGTCTGGGCCGTGTCTCAGTCCCAGTGTGGCTGGTCATCCTCTCAGACCAGCTACAGATCGTCGGCTTGGTAGGCCATTACCCCACCAACTACCTAATCTGACGCGGGCCGATCCAAAGGCGATAAATCTTTCCCCTCTCGGGCACATACGGTATTAGCTCCAGTTTCCCGGAGTTGTTCCGTACCTTTGGGCACGTTCCCACGCGTTACTCACCCGTCTGCCGCTCCCCATTGCTGAGGCGCTCGACTTGCATGTGTTAAGCCTGCCGCCAGCGTTCGTTCTGAGCCAGAATCAAACTCTCAGGTTGAGTTGACTTCTGACGCACCCCAATCCGCAAGGGATCAGGGCGACCATTTGGCATAATGCATATTCTTGACGGGAGACCGACTTTCTAAAAGCGCAAACCCCGAAGAGCCTGCGCCGAATGTCAGTCACCTATAAGAAACGCATCCGTCAGTGTCTTTGTGTACGGTCTTTCTCCGTACGCGAAGCGCACCGCCGCCTGCGTCTCTCTTCTCGAAAACCAACGATGTCAAAGACCCAGGGCTGATTTCTGCGCGGCCTTCGCCGCACCGACCTCTTCCCTGCCGCGCCGATCGGTTCGCTTCCGAACCATCCCGCCGCAGCGAGGCGCGGTGTCTATCCGCGCCGGTTTTGCGTGTCAACGCCCTTTTTGAACCTTTTCACTCTTCTTTAGGGAGTCAATATCGCCACACAGGCGAAAACCCCGAATCAAAGGGCGAAAACCGCGGCCCGCACCGACAAGAGCCGGTTCGTGGACGTCGATCTGTCCGAGAGGACGCCAGGCAAGACACACCACCCAATGGCGGAGCGCGATCGCCCGTCGCAAGACCTGTGAACGTATAGAGTAAAGAAATCGCAGTCAAGCGCGAACTGCAAGGTGAACACGTCGCACCCCCTTTGCCGGGCGCACGCCCCTGCCCGCCAAAGCTATCCGGCTGAAATATAGGCCCGAAGGCTCTCCGCTTCGACCTCCACCGCCTCAATCCGGCGCTTCACCAGATCCCCAATCGACACCAGCCCAAGCAGCCGGCCATCCCGAATGACCGGCAAATGCCGGATGCGTCGATCCGTCATGCGCGCAAGGCCTTCATCGACAGACCAGGCCGGATCGGCCCAAATCACGCTGCGGCTCATGGCGACTGAGACAGGCTCGGCCACCCGCGCCGCGCCAAATCGGGCGACCTCACGCACGATGTCGCGCTCCGACAGGATTCCGACCACCGCACCGGCAGCGTTCACCACAACCACACAGCCGACCTTGCGCCGATCCAGCTCGCGCGCGGCCCTTTCCAGGCTGTCTGTCTCAGCGATCGTAAAGACCTCGCCGCCCTTTTCTTTGAGAATAGAACCCAAAACCATCGCCGCGCCTCCCTGTCGATGGCGGCGTCCCGGCGCGACGGAGCAGCACGGGCGCCGTCTGGTTGTCGCAGGCCCTGCGCCCGATGGGCGCAACGCCGAATTGCCCCCCTGTGGGACCCCAAGGGGGGCCCGCATGCGGGACTTTTGGATGCGTCGCACAGGCTGCGCGACGCCCGCAAAATGGTGAACCGCAAGGCGCACGCTTTTGCGCCCGGGATGTCCGGGTCATGGGAGGATGCGCGCGCTTCCGCCGCTTGACAAGCCCGCAAGCAAAACCGGTGATGACAAGTCTGCGAGCAAGGCTGGGCCGGGTGTTGCAGCCTAACCGGCCCAAGGCCCGCGGTGCAGCGTGGGCGAAGGCGGTTTCGGCCGCGGCGCCGCCCACACCCAGGCAAGTCCGCCGGCAATAAAGCCGCCCAAATGCGCTTCCCACGAAATCGCCACAGCGCCGCTTGCCGTCGCGACCCAGGCCGCCACAACATTCATCATCAAGAACCAAAATGCGCTGGCGCGCACGCGTCGATCCGCCAACGATCTGCGCCAGTCCTGGTGCTGGGACAATAAAAACGCCGCCGCGATCCCGCACACCGCCCCCGAAAATCCAACAACCGCATCGGTGCTGTTGGGATTGATCATCAGCACCGCCGCAGCGCCGCCAAGGCCAGAAAACACCGTGATAAACAGCATTCCCGCCGCCGCCGCGAGATCCGCCCCAAGCCGGCGCGCCACCACCAACCCCAACATCAGATAAAACGCGACATTCAATCCCAGATGCAGCCAGCCCCCGTGCACAAACATATGGCTCAGCAAAGCAATCGGATTTTGTCCGGCAATCGCCGGGATCAGGGCATAATGGATAAAGAATGCCTGCTCCGCAAACGACCCCTCAGGCGCCGTCCCATTCCGGTACAGATGCGCGCCGACCACCGCCAGAAAGAACGCCAGCACCACCAGCGACGCCGGCGTGACGCTGCGCGCGCGCGGCTCTGGCGTCAGCGGCGTCGAAACGCCCGCCGCTGCAGACGGATCCTGCGCCCGCAACCGATCATCGCCAAACCGAGACTCTTCCGGCTGATCTGACACCCGCTTCATCCTGTCTGCCCGGCCCGTTGCACCAAATTGGCAAAACCCCGCCGGTTACGCGCCAGATATCGTGTTCCTGTCCGCCCAACATAAGTGTCCAGCCGCAGGATTTTGCGCAAACCCTGCCGT
>JBIKVO010000467.1:0-2599 GCA_044356795.1 Caulobacterales bacterium | reverse complement strand
GCGGCTTTCAAAGGGAATGCCTTGCTTGATGAGGTAGCTGCGCGCCTTGCCAGTATAGAGCGAGCCGGGCGTCCCATAGAGGCGATAAGTCATTCGAGCCCTCGTGTGGACAAGTTGCATAGCGCCCTCGTGCCAAGGGATCGCACGCTTGTCGGTTCGCGCCCGAATCCTTCGCCGTTCCGGCACCCTCGATAACTATTGACATGCCCTGTGTCATCATTCAATCCCTCCGTTCAAACGCGCCCGCGCGCAAACCGCGCGAGATCGCCACCGCCACATTCGGACTTGAACGGGAGAGCTGCATGAAGGTCGCCAATCTGGCTCACCCGAGCGCCGAGCAGTCGCAGGCCTTCTTCGGGGCCGCGGAAGACGGTCCTTTCGTGATGGTCAACCTGTTCAAGTTCCGAAAGAACGCCGAGTACCCCAACCGGTCAGACGCCCACCTTAGCGGTCGCGAGGCCTTCCTGCGGTACGGCATGGCCGTGCGCGCGCGCATCGAGAGAGTCGACGGCAAGCCCGGCTATGCGGGTCCGGTTACGGGGCTGATGCTCGGCGAGGTCGAAGAGCTTTGGGATATGGTGGCGCTCGTCGAATATCCATCGCTTGAAGCGATGCGGGCGATGGTGAAGCACCCCGAGTATCAGGAAGTCGCCAAGCATCGTAGCGCAGGGCTTGCGGGCCAGGTCAACATCAAGACCAAGGGACAGCTTACCTGAGCTTCGAAAAAGGCGCGTCGCTATGCTGAACCCGATCATCTGGATTACCGCGCTCGTGCTCTACGGGCTGTTCCTGGCCTGGCACGAGAACTGGCGCGGGGCCTTGTCAGCCGCCGAAGTCGACCGTGTGATGCAAACCATCATGTCGCAACGGACAATGGACAAGGACGGCAACGACCCAAAGATCATGCGCGCATTTCTAGAAGCCGATGATGGCCGCGAGTTCTTCATGCTCAACATTATTCGCCTTTCACAAGGCGATGTGGCCGATCCGAAAACGGGCGAAATGCGTCCGGCGCGCAAGGTCATGGAGGGCTATACGAAGTCGTTCCTCCCGGCGGTGTTCGCGCGCGGCGGCTATCCAGCGATTGGTGCGCGCCGTGTCGGCGGCTATTTCGACGCCTGGGGTGTGGAGGCCGATCCGGGTTGGACCATGATGGGCTACATGCGCTACCGCAGTCGCAGGGACCTGGCGCAACTCGTGAGCCATCCGAGTTTCACCGGCTCGCACGACTTCAAGTACGCGGCAATGCCGCAGACGTTCAATTTCCCCACCCAGCCCATCATGCGCTCGCTCATGGGGCCGAGGGTTTGGGTTGGCCTGTCGATCGCGCTCGTCGCGGCGCTCACGCAGGTCGCGCTTCTTCTTTCCGCAACCGTTTGACACCCGTCGTCGAGGACACCCCGCAATGCAAATCCTGCGCACATCAGACGAACGGTTCCAGAACCTTCCGGACTTCCCGTTCGCGCCACACTACTTCGTCGTGCGCGATGAGGACGGGACCGATATCCGCATCCACTTTGTGGATGAGGGTCCGCGCGATGCTGCCCCCATCCTGCTGATGCACGGCAACCCGACCTGGGCTTACCTCTACCGCAAGATGATCCCGCCGCTCGTAGCGGCCGGACACCGCGTCGTTGCTGTCGATCTCGTGGGCTGCGGACGCTCTGACAAGCCCGCGCGCAAGGACGACTACACGCTCGCACGCCACTACGACTGGATGTCGAAATGGCTCACTGGCCTGAACCTGAGCAACATCACGCTGTTCTGCCAGGACTGGGGCGGCACGATCGGCATCTGGCTCGTCTCGCAATTCCCGGAGCGCTTCGATCGCGTGATCGCCGCCAACACCGGCCTGCCGCTCGGCGAAGGCGAGAGCGACTTCATGAAAATGTGGGTGGGCATGATGCGGGAGGCGACTGACTTCCCGTGGCCGATGCTGGAACAGGGGATGCAGGCCAAGCTTTCCACCGAAGAAATCGCAGCCTACCGCGCGCCCTTCCCCACCAACGCCTACGAAGCCGGCATCATCCAGTTTCCGGTGCTGATCGCGGTCCAGCCTGACAATCCGGGCGCCCCACTCAATCGGGAGGCGTGGGCGCGTTTGGCGCACTTCAAGAATCCGTTCCTCACCATCTTCGGCGATCTCGATCCCGTCGCGCGCGGCTGGGACAAGCGCGCCCATCAGCACATTCCGGGTACAGCGGGGCAACCCCACCACAACATTCCCGATGCGAGCCACTTCATCCAGGAAGATGCGCCGGCGGAACTCGTCACGCGCATCCTGCGCTTTGTGGCCGCCGAATAAGAGCGCGACGCATGGCCCTATTCCCACCAAGCACCAATGAACAGTACCGCGGCGCCCCGATCTCGGCGTGGTTCCTCACACTCGCCGCCGTTCTCACGATCGTTCCAGGGGCCATCCACTACTTCCTGCCGGACGGCGGCGCCGGTGTGATCGGGGGCGTTGATCTCTCCACACGCGGAGAGACGATCATTGCCATCTTCGCCTGGTACGGCGCCATGCAGATTCCATTCGGCCTGCTCCTGCTGGCGGTTGCGCTGCGCTACCGGACGCTTGTGCCGCTCTGCCTTCTCATGG